>NZ_JBHIRL010000003.1:0-140928 GCF_042197145.1 Bartonella sp. AA56HLJMS
GCTAGCAAGATGAGGATTCCTAAGAGACTGTAAAGCAGTCCATTGGACTCGAAGAAGACGGTTTCTTGGAAAAGACGGCCTGCATATTGGAATCCTCCGCCTGCTGTTTTGTCAAGTAAATTCATTAATTGTTTATCATCGAGTGGGTTTGCGATGAGCGCTTTTGATAACTCATAGGGCATTTGTGTTATTAAATTTGTGATTTCTGGTTGATAAAGTCCTGTGGTAAGAGCTATTGAAGTAATAATACTTATCCGCAGGAAACGGTTTACGAATCCGGAAAGTGGCATATCGATAGCACCCCGAATGATAAGCCATCCATAGATGATGAAAGCGATTGTGATACCGATTGATACAAAGGGTGTAATTGTAACAATTGCTTTTGAGGAAATGTCCGTGACATATGTTTTTGTTATCTGATCAATTTTATTGAAAAGTTGCGTGAACACTGTAAAGTCCATGGAATTCCTCTTTAACGAATTTTCAACTTTTTATATGATTTTTAAGCATTTTTCGTTGAACTTTTTAAGGATAAAATGAAACTTCGTAGACCTTTTCGATCTATGAGAGAGAATTGAGTATTACGCATTAACGTTTTCTTTTTACGAGCATACAGGGAAATAATATACAAAATGTTATTATAAAAGCTTTACCTAATAAATCTTATGGTAGGCATTTTCGTGTTTTTACTATTCAAAATTTTTATGTTATGCTTATCTTTCTGTTGTTTGATAAGTGTATGTTCAGCATTGCGTAAATGTGTAACCATTTGTAGTTTTGCTGTTTCATTTTGTAGCATAGCAAGCATTCCAATTATATGTGCTTGTAACTCGGCAATACTTTTTAGATCTTTTGTTGTCGTGATTTCTTTTAATAGTTCTTCAATTTGCTGAAAACGATTGTTTGCTTCTTGAAAAGTTTTTAAACTTACGGCTTTATCAGTGATGGCTGCATATTGGATGCGCTTGTTGATAAAACTGCTAGATTCATGGATAGTGACAGGAATTTCTTCTTCTTTTAAAATATTTTCAAGTGATTTAGATAGAGCAGAAGGTTTATTTCTATTGTAGAGATTCTCTGGATTTTTGAGAAAAAAGCTACTGTGATCTGTTTGTACATTTTTAAGTTTTTTAGTATCGAATTTTTGGCTTCCCGTTATAGACTCGTGTATCTTTTTTACTTCCTCAAGGTGTTTTTTTAGCATATCGAGAAGTTGGGCATCAGATGGCGCTTTCTTTTGCTGTGGAGTTTTTTTAGACTTTGATCTATTTGAAGATGATTTCCCAAAAAAATTGGGCCACGTCGTTGGGACTGATGCTCCCAAATCCGCCGCCCCAGCGCCCCAAACCCAAGCCATCGCTGGGTTTGAAATCCCTAAAGTTATTACAACTACTATTGAAATGACCTTTTTTTTCATGTTTCCCTCCTGTCATTTTTTGCGTGCTGTAAGAAAATTGGCAACCATATTGCTGGATCATCACCAACTTCTGCGATAATGCTTTCGGCTAACTCTGCGTTATCAGGTGTACCTGATAACACCAAGAGCTCGTCACTAAAGTCGTGTTCGATGGCTTTTCCATCGCGTGTCAGGTGGAATTTACCAAGATTCAGTTCTGCAAGCGCAGATTGATCACCTTGCTTAATGAGGAATTGGCGACTAAACTCACCAAGTCCTTTAACGAGTTCAAATTCGGCATCTGTTAGTTTAAAGCCTTTTGTATAATCTTCATAATTTGCTTTGGGATTGGCTAGAAAAATGTAAGTTGCACACTGTTGAATGAGTGTTTTGGCAATATTACTTTCCAAGGCATCGCTAGGCTCTTGTGTTGCATAAACAAAAATACCATTTTGTTTACGGATAGTCTTTTGTTTATTTTTCGCTAAATCTTCAAAGTACGGATCTTGCAAAGGCTTCCAAAACTCGTCAAAGATATACATAAATCGCTGTCCGCTAATCATGCCTTCTGTGCGGTAAAGCAAATACATCATCACTGGAGTGCGAGTTTCAAAATTATCTAAGAACTCCGTGATATCAAAGCCGTAAATTTGATGTGTTGAGAGATCAAGAGCATCATGGGGATTATCAAACAACCACCCATAATCACCACCTTCACACCATTTTAGTAAGCGAGCATGAACAGATGGGTGAGCATTATAATCACTTAAACGTGGATTTGGTAAAAATTGTACTAGAAAGGACAAACGACGGAGTGATTGGTCAATGTTACTGCTCATAACAGACATAACCGCTTTGTTAATTTCTTCCTCGTCGTGATGCGTGACCTCACCACCAGCTTCTGCCAATTTTTTAACAAATTGTTTCAGAAAAATAAGATTTTCTTGTGTGGGTGGGAGTTGGAAAGGATTGAAACCACTTTTTCTGCCTGGCTTGAATGTTAAATATTTTCCACCCATCGCTCGAATGGCAATTTCCATGCCACGATCTTTATCAAAAACAACAGTTGTCGGCTTAAATTTTTGTGCTTGTGCTAACAAAAAGCCGAGTAACACGGTTTTACCCGAACCAGATTGTCCGATAAGCGCGGTATTACCAAGTAAACGTTTGTCTGTCGAGTCCTCTTCAAGTTTGGAGGCATGAAAGTTGAAATAAAGCGGTGTTTTACTGGTTGTTTTAAGAATTGTGACGGCTGGACCCCATGGGTTACCAGTGGGTTTTCCTGACATAAAATTATGAAAAGATGAAAATGATAAAAAGTTCAATGATGTAATCGGAGCAGGACGCGGTCTCCATTTCCAATTGCCAGGAAGTTGTGCCCAATAGCCAGCCTCTATTGCTAAGTCTACA
Organism: Bartonella sp. AA56HLJMS; assembly: GCF_042197145.1. NCBI lineage: Bacteria > Pseudomonadati > Pseudomonadota > Alphaproteobacteria > Hyphomicrobiales > Bartonellaceae > Bartonella > Bartonella sp. AA56HLJMS. The sequence continues at coordinate 2,807 of NZ_JBHIRL010000003.1, forward strand.
GGTTTGGGCAGTACCGCAACGTCTAGTAATGCTGCACTTGCTTTGGCCATATGGTCGCGAACTTGTTGAATTGTATCACCATAGATCGTCAATGTGCAGTGATGTTCTCCCATGACAAAATGTCCACTGATAAGCTGGTTTAGTGCTTCGTCAATTTGTTCAATTTGGCTCGTTGCCACGTCTCGTGCATCAATAAGATTACGCTGATGCCGTTGTAAATAATCTTTAGCAGCATGTCGGGAGAGAACTGAAAAGCTCTGCGTCAATACGAACTCGAAGTCACTTTCCAACAAAACATTTAATTGTCCTGGTTTGGTTGTTGCATCATATTCTTTAATTTCCAGCATTCCAAATCGACGCATTCCATTGGTTGTTCGCAGTTCACCAAGAGCGCCCCATTTTGAGAAAAAAGGTCGATTGATAGACATATAGTCAGCAAAACGGTCATGGCAAATTGGCATAGGGCGATATTCACCATTGACAAGCATTCCAAGGAATTCAAGTGCAGAAGAATAAGCATGCCCATTTTTTTCATAAGCACCAAGAAGTTCTGCACCGTAACGGTTTAAAGATTGGCCTAAAGTACGATTGATATCATTGAGTTCCTTGATACATGTGTCTTGTCGCATCTTTTTTTGATCAAGCGTTTCACGTTCATGTTTAGAAAAGAATGACATAATTTTATCCGCTATCGGTTGAAAAATGACAGTCAGATATAAATCATTGACCATCAAATTATAACCAGTAAAGCTTTGTCGATATTTTTCATCAAGTTGATAGCAAAACATTTGATCAAATGTTGAATCGGGATATTCATAAACACGACGGCGCACAATATGCGTCCAAAATGATAAATTGGCTGATGCAAGACCCCGTAGAGTATTGTTAAGCTCTTTTATCCATTGAAAAATATCTTCTTCTGAAGCGCTTTGATGCGAACGCCCGTCAATTTTCCAAATTGACAAATATTCCGCATTTTTAGTAGAAATAATCGTATCTGTAATATGATGTGAATAAGGCAGAAACAGGCTTACAGGTGTCTCTGATGCAAGGCGTTTGCTGCTTTCAACAGCTGTCATGTTTATCTCCTTTTACTATAATCAGAGGGACTATAACTTGATGCGCCCCAAAAACCTTTGTTGCGATTGCGAAACTTAGTATCGATCCATAACCACCAGATACGAAACGCCTTATCATCGTTTTTAGTAATTTGCACCATAATGAACCATAATGGAGGTGCGATAATCCACAAAAAGATACTTACTGTCATAGCAATAACAGCGACCCCCATAACCATAACGATAAATGGCATCATAGGGACACCCCATATCGTTGGAACACGTGTTGCTCCCTTGAATAGGGGGAATTCTTTTTTTTCTTGCGATTTCATGGAATGTCCTCGTCACTGGAGGTGAAATAATATGTGGCTAATATAAAAAGCTGCACCAGCAATAATGACACTGAATGCCCATCGCATAAATGTAGCTCTTGCGATGATGCGAAATATATAAATAAGCAAAAGTAATAAAAGAATGACAGCCGCAACCATAGGAATAATTATACTTAATCCATATTGCATCCCTATGAAAACATCTAAACTCTTTGTTTCCGTCTGAGCATATGTAGATTGAGTTATTAATAACATAATCGAAGTGATAAAAATAATACTAATCTTACATATTTTTGATTGAAGCGTATTTAATTGTTTCATATCTTTTATCCCCTTTTAATTAAAGTTGCTATAAATAATATTCCTTTTTTCGTAGTATGAGCGATATTATTACTGGTACAAATCTATAATCAACGAACATTAAAAACATTACGTATTATACTAATTTATGCTTGACCTGTAAATAGCATTTTAGCAAGTTGGGTTGCTGAGCCAGCGATGACAACGCCGATGGCCCATCGTATAAATGTATCTCTTTCAATGTAGCGTCCCGCATAACCAATTGCTAAGCACAAAAGTATAAGAGCAGCAGCAACAGGAATAATATTACCAATAAGATCTTTTTGCAGAGCTTCTAAAGCGTTTTTAGCATTATCTATTGCTGCATATGCGGGATACGTTATAAAAAACGCAGTTATAGTCGCAGAAATTGCAATGATTCTGTTGTTATTTTTTGATTGAAGGTTGATTAGTTTTTGCATATTTCACTCTTATTATTAAATGAGTTTTTACATTAAAAACGTTTTGTATTATAATTACTTATGCATTACCTGTAAATAGCATTGTAGCAAGTTGGGTTGCTGAGCCAGCGATGACAACGCCGACGGCCCATCGTATAAATGTATCCCTTTCAATGTAGCGCCCTGCGTAACCAATTGCTAAGCACAAGAGGATAACGGCAGCAGCAATAGGGATAATATTGGTAGTAAGATCGTTTTTCAGAGCATTTAAAGCATTTTTAGCATTCTGTATTTCTGCATATGCAGGATGCGTTATAAAAAACGTAACTATAGTCGCAGAAATCGCAATGACTCTGTTGTTATTTTTTGATTGAAGGTTGATTAGTTTTTGCATATTTTACTCTCATTAAGTTCTTATGAATGCTTTGTATTTACTATTATAAATGGAATAGCATTTTGCCATGTTAATAATTACTGAATGAACTTTTATATTAAAAACATTTTGTATTATACTTATTCATGGTTTACCTGTAAATAGCATTGTAGCAAGTTGGGTTGCTGATCCAGCGATGACAACACCAATTGCCCATCGTACGAATGTATCTCTTCCGATGTAGCGTCCTGCATAACCAATTGCTAAACACAAAAGTATAAGAGCAGCAGCAACAGGAATAATATTATCAATAAGATCTGTTTTCAGAGCATTTAAAGCGTTTTTAGCATTATCTATTGCTGCATATGCAGGATGTGTTATAAAAAATGCAGCTATAGCTGCAGAAAGTGTAGCGATTTTCTTATTATTTTTTGATTGGAGATTAATTAGTTTTTGCATATTTTACTCTCATTAAGTTCTTATGAATGCTTTGTATTTACTATTATAAATGGAATAGCATTTTGCCATGTTAATAATTACTGAATGAACTTTTATATTAAAAACATTTTGTATTATACTTATTCATGGTTTACCTGTAAATAGCATTGTAGCAAGTTGGGTTGCTGAACCAGCGATAACAACACCAATTGCCCAGCGTACAAATGTATCCTTTCCGATGTAGCGCCCTGCATAACCAATTGCTAAGCACAAGAGGATAACGGCAGCAGCAATAGGGATAATGTTTTTAATAAGGTCGTCCCGTAAAGACTCTAAAGCAGTTTTTGCATTTGTTAATGTTACTTGAGCATACACAGGATTGGCCATAAAAAAGACAGTTAAAGCTGCAGAGGTTTTAGTAGCTTTATTTCGAATTATTGTTTGAAGAATTTTTGATTGTTTCATATTGTTTATCTCAATTTAGATTTTTCTTTAGAATAAAAAGATATTTTATACAGCATGACTTTAATAGTCATTCTCATTACACTTTTATGAATAACATATTTGCAAGTTCAGCTGCTGAACCAGCGATAACAACACCAATTGCCCACCGTACGAATGTATCTTTTCCGATATAGCGCCCTGCATAACCAATTGCTAAGCACAAAAGTATCACGGCAGCAGCAATGGGGATAATATCTTTCAAGTCTTTTTGGAGCGCTTTTAAAGCTGTATCTGCGTTTTTCAAACCTTGTGCTGCTTGAGCCCATACGGGATTTTTCATAAAAAATACAGTTAAAGCTGCGGAGGCTGCGGTAATTTTATTATTATCTTTCAATTGAAAATTTATTAATTTTCTCATATCATTCAACCTTATCAAATTATATTTGACGTAAGTAGTTTTTCCATGAAATAAGGAATAATTTTATTGATGTGCAATAAAAGCACTGAAACCTAAATTTCTTTTTTACGAAAGAAGCATTTCATGTTTCAAAAAAATTATCATTTTGTAAATAATAAACCAGCAAGTTCAGCTGCTGAACCAGCGATAACGACACCAATTGCCCACCGTACAAATGTGTCTTTTCCGATGTAGCGCCCTGCATAACCAATTGCTAAGCACAAAAGTATAACAGCAGCGGCGATAGGGATAATCGTCTTCAAGTCTGTTTGGAGTGCAGTTAAAGCTTTGTTTGCAGGCTGTAAAACTACTGCTTGGGCTAACACAGGATTGGCCATAAAAAATACAGTTAAAGCTGTAGAGGTTTTAGTGGCTTTATTCCAAATTATTGTTTGAAGAGTTTTTAATTGTTTCATATTGTTTATTCCAATTTAGATTACAGTTGACATAAATAATCTCTTTTTTGATATAGTTTATTATTTCACTAAATAAAAACACAGAAAGCTAAGTTTCTTTTTTTTGATATAAATATTTCGTGCTTAATAAGATTTATCAGGAGTTTTTAAATAACAAGTCAGCAAGTTCAGTTGCTGAACCAGCGATAACGACACCAATTGCCCACCGTACGAATGTATCTTTTCCGATATAGCGCCCTGCATAAGCAATTGCTAAGCACAAAAGTATCACGGCAGCGGCGATAGGGATAATCGCTTTTAAATCTGTTTGAAGCAGCCCTAAAGCTTTTTTTGCAGGATCTAAACCTGCTGCTTGGGTATATGCGGGATTGGTCATAAAAAATACGGTTAAAGCTGCTGAAAATGCAGCAATTTTATTACGAGCTGTTGTGTGAAGAATATTTAATTGTTTCATGTTCTTTATCCTGATTAAGATTAAAACTCCCACAAATGACCCCTCGTTCATGAAGAAACTTAAAGAGATATTTTGGATCAGCCCAAGTTCTTAATTTTCCTCTTTGTGTAAGTAACGTATATTTATTTGGCTTTCCGGTGATTGGATCATCGGAAATGAACGTAAAATACCATTCTCTTTCTGAAAGCATAACGACTGTAATCTCACGTGCTGCTTTTTGACTAAATGCTATATCAACGCTGTTTTGTTCTATCATTTTCATTATCTTTGCCCTCAATTAGAAGAGATTTTGTTCAATCTTACTAATTAGAGCTTTAACATTTTCTTATCTACCTTTCATTATAATATCCTATCAAAATTCTGGGGTTTCGTGAAAATATCAGTCGTTACTCTAGTGATCTTCTCGATGAAGAAAATCTTCAGCTGAAAAAGCATCTCTGGCGCTACTTTCTTTATGTGTAAATGCATCTTCTTCTCCTTTTGAAGAGAGAGAAAGAGAATCTACTTTAGTTGTCTGTTCTGGTTCTTCTTTTTTAAGCTTTACAGGCTCCTGCAAGTCTTCATTTCCTCGTACAGAAGCTTTTACTCCAATATATGAAGTAACTTTTTGCATACGGGTGTGGCTTGAGTTTTCTGTATTGTAAAAATTCAGCACAGACTGCAAAGTCGCTTTTTCAAAGACGCACTTTGATGTTGTTTGTTCATAGCAGTAAGTTAAAGCGCTTTGTGCAGCTGTAAGATTTCTGCAAAAATCAAATGCATCAAAAAGAGAAAACAATTTCACATTTCCAACACTAATTTGCCCTAAAATTATGTTAAAATTATGTTCACTCTGTTCAGCTGTTGCGATTGTTTCCTTAAGCTGAGATGATTGATAGAAGAAGTTATCTTTATCATCTGTTACATAGACATTGTCCCGCGCTTCTTGTTCGGCAACAACTGAAAATGCTAGGGGGGGCGTATTGGATATGTATGCAGCAGCAAAAAATGTGAAATCTGGAACAATCATTAGCAATACACCTTATTACGAAGAATTTTATTAATACAAATGCTAATTCTTTGTGGTGCTTTTTCTCGTTGTCTTTTGATTGTATAAATTTGCAGAATGAGATTGTTTAGCTTAGAATATTTCTTGTGATTATTGCTTTGTTTTCTTCTAAGAATATTTCTAATATATGCGAATATCCAACCAACAAGATACAAGTGTCGAATAAAATAGAGCACATTACGCCAACCAATATTATTGGAATCACGAAAAAAGGCGCTGCTTTTAAAAAATAATAATCTTTGATACTGTATTGAAGCTGCTTGTTTTATATAATTCTCTAGTTGCAAAAATTTTTTCAAAAAAAATTTATACGAAGTAAAAAGCCGTTGTGTGTAAGGGGAGGTTTTACTGTTATAATGAACTACACTATCATTATACAGAGAGGGCTTGTTCTTTGTTGCGTATTGCCATAATTTATAGAGTGACGATTTATATTTACTTTTGACTACTGATTCATGAGAGTCAGAGAGGTGTGATGGTGTTTGAGCACTGCATTTAGTAGTTCCAGTAATTGAACTGAAAAAAGATGCAGTGGTGGTAGTTGATATACCAATAAACAGTTCTTTGTGGCTCAAAGCACATCTCCGTCAAAGTGATATATGTATCGTAATTTTAATTTCGATAATAAATGGACAGAAATTGTCTATAATTGTGTTTAAAATATGGCAAAAAGAAATTCTTTTTTGCAAGGGGAGTAATTAAGGTGAATGATCTCAAAAATATGAATTTTGATGAACTACAAGAGATGCGTACACAAATCGATGTGGAATTAAAAAAACGGCAAGCAAAGGAAAAGCAAAATGCGCGACGAAAAATTCTTGAAATTGCTAATGCCCATGGAATTGATATCGCTGATCTTGTGAGCAAAGAGCGCCATTATAGAAATCCCAATAACCAATGGGAATTATGGAATGGGCGTGGACGTAGACCTAAGTGGATTAAAGAGTGGTTGGAGAATGGGTATACACTTGATGAACTCGAAGTAACGTAACACGTGTGCGATCTTTACAAGATAAGGGAATACCAAGGAATGTAAATGCAAGAAGTATGCTCTTTTGGGTAATTTGATTGTATAAACATACTGAACAAATATATTAAAGTATTGAGTTACCAAATACAACAATAGGGAGCGTGAACAAATTTATTTAAATGCAAAAGGTCTTGTTGTTATAATCTGGCAAGCATAAAGATGATGCCAGATTGGAATATTGTAATTGCTTTTGGCATGTGAGAGAGGGGGATGTTTTACTTCTTTTTATCGTTTCATTAACGTTGCTCTTTTTAGTCTATGTAAATAAATAGTTTTATTGATTATTTACAAATAATGGTCGAAATGAGAATAATTTATTGCATAGGGATTTTAACTCAATATGTAAAATGATAATTTTATCAATTAATATGTTAATAAATTAGCATACTTATATTTTTGAAATATTGTTCTGTAGAACAAGCCTGATGTTATAGATTTTGTTTGGTCTTTTTTCTGTAAGATTATATATGAGGTATTTACTTTATTTATCGTTCGTTGGGATGAGTGAGTGTGTAGAAAAATGGAAAATTTCTATGGCTGTTATGGGTTTTATAGAATTTATGACATATTTCTGAGCGTTTGTGATTAAAATTCATTTCTGAGCGTTTATGAATAATGAATAAAGAGCGTATTTGAAAATAAAAGGATTGGAATATTTTTTCTAAAGTCGTGTGGTATTCCACAATAAGTTAAAGAGTTTGTCTGAGAAGCAGAATGTCCCAAACCGAATACATTTATGTTTCCAATTTACGCGCTTTTTTAAAAGAAAAATTTTTCAATGCAATTAAGCTTATTTTATGGCGCTTTTCTTGAATAGTATAACGTAAAAGTCCCTATGATCATATAAAATCCATTGTACACCACCATTTTTACTTCGATAAAAAGTGTATGCCGGTGCCATTATACACTTTACTCGCCTCCAATATTGCTAAAGCCCTTAGTCCTTGAGAGAGGGAGGCTTTTGTCGCTTTGTTTAATTGTTTTATTTATACGATACTTTCGCTTGTGATGTGCAAGCGAATGATTTTGATTGCTTCAACATGAGAGAGATTTGAAATAAGGGTATTTTATGATCTTTAGATTTCTCACTCAATATGAGAACAATGAACTTATTATTATAAATAAAAGTGTTGTGTGCTAAAAAGTCTTGTTTATTTTATTATGCCGTGAAATGGCTTCTTTTAAGGTGTGGTGATATAAAGCAACAACCTCTCTGAGATATTAAACGTTTTTTCAGTGTATGGTGAATATTCTTAGAATGTAGCTTGCTTGTCGAGTTTAATGTTAAGTGAAATATGGGAGGAGGAAGTCAAGAAAAAATTACTCGACAGGAATCCGGTTTGTAAACAGATTGGATGAGATAGGAATTTTTTGTTCTTTGAAGGAGGAAGGCAAAGGTTGTAAAAAAAGTGAAATAGTATGAATTTTTGCTTAAAGTGGGAAGCCGCGTAGAAGACGTGGGGCATTTGGAGAGAGTCCGGCAGCTTCTTGAATGAAGTATTTTTTTATTTTTGGTGCTTGATTAATGATTCCAAGGCCGGTATCGCGGAGCATCCGTAAAAGAAGGCTATCATTAGAAAAGAGTTTATTAAGCCAATCATTGCTTAAAGCCATACGGACAATTTCAAAACGTCTCCAGCTTTGATAGCGCTCTAAAGCCGTGAGGGAGCCAATGTCAAGACCTAGTCGTGCTGTTTCAATAATCACTTCAGCCAGCGCAGCGCTATCGCGTAATCCTAAATTGAGTCCTTGTCCTGCAATGGGGTGGATGGTATGGGCGGCATCGCCAACGAGAGCAAAACGTGGTTTAACGCATTGACGTGTTAAAGAAAGACTCAAAGGAAAAGCTTGACGTTCGCCATCCCAAGAGAGTTTGCCTAATCGATGGCCAATGCGTCTTTCGAGTTCTGTTTCAAAAATAAGTGTATCAGCTTTGAGATAATATTGCGCAGTTTTATGATCTTCATTCCACACAATGGCGGATCGGTTGCCTTTGAGAGGGAGAAGAGCAAAAGGACCGGCAGGTAAAAAATGTTGAATTGCTTGACCATTATGGGGTTTTTCATGTTCAACTGTGCAGATGATTGCTGTTTGTTTATAGGGATGAGAAAAATTTTTCAGACCAGCTTTTTGGCGTAATTTCGAATGGGCTCCGTCAGCTGCAATAAGCAATTTTGTTTGCCAAACCTCTTCATTATTTAAAGTGACGGTTGTATGTTGATCTTCTTGATGAAAATCAATGACACGGGTGTTTGTAATAACAGGGATATTGAGACCTTTGACACGTTTTTTTAAAGTGTTGATGAGTTCTCTATGCTCTACCATAGCAGCAAAGGGCTCGCCGGGATTAATGTCGCCTTCAAAGGTTAAAAGAGTGGGTTTGACAGGATCATTTGTGCTTGTATCTGTGATGATCATTGAATGAATGGGTTGCGCATAGAGTTTTATAGATTCCCAACATTGTAATTGTTTTAACATACGAATAGAAGCAGCAGCAAGGGCAATGGTTCGTATGTTAGAAGCAGCGGGATCTCCTTGTGGAGCAGCATCAACGATTTTTATTTTCAGATTAGGGGCTGTTTGCTTGAGTGCTATCGCTAGGGTTAAACCGACAGCTGCCCCCCCTGCAATGAGCAGATCACATTGTTTAGTTTTATGAGATTTAATTTTTTTATTGGGTTGTACATTTTTATTGCGATTAGAACACACAATACTTCTTCCATTGTTTATAGTTTGCTTTCTTTTAAAAAGAATATCTTTTTACATTGCTAAAATATCTTAACCTTTACTTTTCTCTCTGCTTTACAAAAACGAGGTTTCTTTTTAGCGCCAATCTGATGACAGATTGGTTTTTCAGAGTTTTTCTGCTTAATCATTTATGTGATTCATCTTACAGATTTATCGGATAAGCTTTTTTAAATATCTTCTTCAATTCTTTTTACACTTGGTTGATAAAAAAGAAAACTAAAAATAAACAAAGATGGTTGTGTATTTTTTTAGTTGTGTGAGTTGCTTCAGTATGCTTGTCCTGAAAGGGGCCATTTCGTTAGTATGATAGATAAAAATTGTGGTCATTCGTGATGGTTAAAACAGTATTCATATTTTGCCGTTATCATGGTGTAGCGTAAAAAATATTATTTGTTTAGGAAGGTGCCTATAGCACCCATGTAACACTTTACACATGAGGTGTTTTTTGGTTGATCGTTTGATAAATATTCAGGGAGAGCTTTTTGTGCGCCTTATGAAGGATTGTCTCTTAGGGTGGTGGTATATGAATGATATGAAGTGGTTAGAAGGTAGAACGCGCTAGATAAGAAGTCGGATTGTTTACAGGCTATTTGTTTACAAATCGGCACAGAGTTTAAGCTTCATGCTTTTTTTAGAGAGAGAGGGAGTTATAACTCTTTAAAATATGAAAGTTTTGTATTTGGAATTGATAGATGCACCGAAGTTCTTCTCCTTATGATTCATTAGAAGTGCGAAATTCTCAAGGTTCGCGTCTTATTGAGATGTTTTTACGTCAGATAGGAGTATTTATTGGGCTCGGGCTTTTGGGCTTTATTATTTTTTGTGTGTTTGCTTTGGCGACGTGGAATGTTGCGGATCCATCTTTAACCCATGCAAGTACAAATGAGGTTACAAACCTTATGGGGTGGATGGGGGCAATTTTTTCAGATTTTATTATGCAGTTTTTTGGCTTGGCAAGTCTTTCTGTTTTGTTGCCACCGTTATTTTGGTCTTTTCTCTTGTTGGCGCAAAAGAATATCTACAATTTGACTTTGCGCTTTTTTTTATGGGTGCTATCAACGATTTGTTTTTTAATTGCTTTTGCCCTTATGTCACCTGTTGCTTCTTTTACTTATTGGCCATTGCCAATGGGATTGGGAGGGGTTTTAGGAGATAAAGTTTTAAGTGTTGCTTCTTCAGTCTTTCCTCTTTTTCTTTCTCCTCCTTACACGGTGTTTTTCAGTGTTGTTTTTATTCTTTTAGGTTTTTTCACCGCTGCTTTTGCTGGTAATGTGATATGGCGGCGTCGAACAAAGAAAAGAAAAGAAAAAAGCATTCCAAAAGACGAAATCGTTAATCCAGTCTTTGAGTTGGAAGAAGATACGGAATATGCCGCAGAGGAGGATCGTGAAAATCATGGTTTTTTTGCGACAACTTGTGGCGCTCTTTTGCATCTTTTTTATTTTTTACAAGCGCGTTTTTTTCGTTTATTCTGTTTCAAAAGGCGTTTTCAGAGTAAAGGGCAAGGAAAGCCATTTGATCGGATTGAGCCAACTTTTTTAGGTGAAAAAGTAAAGTGTGAGGAAAATCAAAATAAAGCCTATGTTTCTCCTGTTAAAAATCGAAAGTCTTTAACAGCTTCTTCAAAGGGTGGTTTTGTTCTTCCTCTTGTAGATTATCTTTCGGTTCCACCACCGTCTGTTAAGGATGCAAAACTTTCTCCTGCTGTTTTAAGAGCAAATTCTCAGGAGCTTGAAGGGGTTTTGTTAGATTTTGGAGTCAAAGGAAAAATTATAGATGCTTGTCCTGGACCGGTGGTAACTTTGTACGAATTTGAACCGGCTGCAGGCATTAAGTCTTCCCGTATCATTGGTTTGGCAGATGATATTGCACGCTCGATGCGTGCGATTTCGGCGCGTGTTGCGGTGGTTCCAGGACGTAATGTTATTGGAATAGAACTGCCTAATGCAAAGCGTGAGATGGTTTATTTACGAGAAATGTTGCAGGCGCAAGAATTTATTGACAGCAAAGCCAAGCTAGGACTTGCTTTGGGTAAGACAATCGGGGGGGAAGCTGTTGTTGCAGATTTAGCAAAAATGCCCCATCTTTTGGTTGCTGGTACAACAGGATCGGGAAAGTCTGTTGCTATCAATACAATGATTTTATCATTGCTTTATCGTATGACACCTGAACAATGTCGTCTCATTATGGTGGACCCGAAAATGCTTGAGCTTTCGGTTTATGATGGCATTCCCCATTTATTAACACCCGTGGTGACGGATCCTAAAAAAGCCGTGATTGCTTTAAAGTGGGCTGTTCGTGAAATGGAAGAACGCTATAGTAAAATGTCAAAACTAGGCGTTCGTAATATTGATGGGTTTAATGCACGTCTTAGGGAAGCTGCAAGTCAGGGAGAGACAATGGTTCGGACAATTCAAGTTGGATTTGATCGTGAGACTGGTGAGCCTCTTTATGAAACGGAAACACTTGATTTTAGTCCTATGCCCTATATTGTTGTCATTATTGATGAAATGGCTGATTTGATGATGGTTGCTGGTAAAGATATTGAAGGAGCGGTTCAACGTTTAGCACAAATGGCACGTGCTGCCGGTATCCATGTAATTATGGCGACACAGCGTCCTTCTGTCGATGTTATTACTGGGACGATCAAAGCCAATTTTCCTACACGTATTTCTTTTTCTGTGAGTTCAAAAATTGATAGCCGAACAATTTTAGGCGAACAGGGGGCCGAGCAATTATTGGGACAAGGAGATATGCTCTTTATGATGGGAGGAGGACGTATTCAGCGTGTGCATGGGCCTTTTGTTGCGGATGATGAAGTGGAGCAGGTTGTTGCGCATCTCAAAGCGCAAGCACGACCTGATTATTTAGAAACAATTACGCAAGAAGTTGAAGAGGATGGTGCTGATGTTTCTTTGTCTTCTCCTTCAGAAGATGATCCCTATAGTCGAGCTGTTGCTATTGTGCTTCGTGATCGTAAGGCTTCGACCTCTTATATTCAACGCCGTTTAGGCATTGGTTATAACCGCGCTGCGACATTGATTGAGAGGATGGAAGAAGAAGGTATTATTAGTCCAGCAAATCACGCAGGGAAACGAGAAATTTTAGTGCCTGCTGAAGAAGAGCGCTTTTGAAAAATCTTTATAGTTGTTTTTTATAATACCTTATAAAATAAGTGTTTATCCTATTGTATCGTAGAAAGTCTGCATTTTCATATACCAGCTCTCAATTTGCGATAGCTCCTTGGTACTTAAGACTCCTTATAAGGGGATTCTTTATCTTATATAACTTTTATCCATACATCAACCTTGCTTGTAATGTGCAAGCAAATGATTTGAATTGATTTAATATGAGAGAGTATGTGATGAGAGAATCTTATTGTATTTGGCGTTATGATTTAAGTTAAAAAGATAAATTATTATAAATCAATATCTTGGTATAAAATAATGTCATTGCGAGTGTAGAGGGGGTAAAAGCATGTAAGACTTGATATTTTAGTGTCTTTTTAAGTGCGCTCTAAATATTTAGGGCAAGGCTGATCTGTCGAGTCTTAATATAAAAGAATTATATGGAGTGGGAAGCTAAGTGAAATTTGCTAAACTCCAAACTGTTTACAGAGTGGTTCGGATGAAGATTTTTATTCTTTTGGGTGGGAAGGAAGTCAAAAAAGCATTTTTGACACTTAAAAGAGCTTTCAGGTTCGCGAGTAATATGTTTAGTCCTTAATCCATTATGTATTGACTATAATTTATGTTGCTTCATAGATTAGGGGTGGGAAAGAATATATTATGCGTTTAGAAAATCAGCAGAAAAGCAGGAAAATTTGATGATTTCGGAAACTTAAACGCAGACTGGTTATTTGGAAACGATACCGCAAGAAATAAAAAAGGATGTTTCTTTAGCTTTTTCTTTAGCAGATGATTCCTATTGTCAAGCTGTTGCTATTATGCTTCGTGATCGTAAGGCTTCAACTTCTTATATTCAATGTTGTTTAGGCATTGGTTATAATCGTGCCGCCACATTGATCGAAAGGATGGAAGAAGAAGGCACCATTAGTCCAGCTAATGATATGGGTAAGCGAAAAGTTTTGGAGACTGTCGAAGAAGAATACTTTTAAAAATCTTTTGATATTTTTTTCAAACAATATCTTTATCTTATAAAGAAGGGTATTTATTCGTCGTTGATCACTTAAGTTATGAATTATAAAGTCAATTAAGTATTGCTTGGGAGCATTTTTTATGAAAACGTCTTTTTTACTGCAAAGAAGAGTCTTTGGGTTGGTGGGAATTATTATCTTTTGGTGTTTAACTGTTCCTGTTTTTTCGCAAGCATCTAATAAAGTGATAAAGGCGCAAAATGTTGTGAATCACTTTGCGGCAATCAAAACAATGACAGGTGATTTTATTCAGTTTAGTCCAAAGGGAAAAATGTCTCAGGGGACATTTTATTTAGAGCGCCCAGGGAAAATTCGTTTCATTTACAAAAAAATGCCTTTACAGATTATTTCAGATGGCCAATTTGTGGGTATTAACAATCGGGCTTTGAATACTTGGAACTTTTCACAACTTTCGCAAACGCCAATGAAATTTTTGTTGGATGATAAAATTGATGTATCTTCTGGGCGCTTGTTCGCATTTCGCGAAGATCCAGGGGCTGTAACGATTGTTCTGCGTGATAAAACGATTGGGGCAGGGCAAATAAGGATGGTTTTTGATTCTAAAGGCTCTGCTTTGCGACAGTGGACAATTGTTGACCAACAAAATTTGGAAACTACTGTGCAGATTATGAATGTGCGGACAGACGTCCGGTTCGCTAATGGGATGTTTGCACTTCCTTCGAATAAATGAAGAAAGAGTGTTACGTCATTGGGATTAAAACAAATGTTCTTTCGTATTGCGACTTGGAATATTAATTCTATTCGTTTGCGTCTTGCACAGGTTTTTCAGTATTTGGAACTCTTTTCCACAGATGTTTTGTGTCTACAGGAAACAAAATGTCCAGATGCTTTATTTCCAGTGGAGGCTTTTGAAGCAGCGGGTTATAAGCATATCGCATTGAGTGGACAAAAATCTTATAACGGGGTGGCTATTATTTCTCGTTTGCCTTTTAAAAAGGTAGAAAAACGTTTTTTTTGTCAAAACCAAGATTGCCGTTATATCTCAGTTATTGTGGAAGCCCATGGGAGAAGCTTACGGATTCATAATTTTTATGTTCCTGCTGGGGGAGATATCCCTGATGCTGATGTGAATGAAAAGTTTCGTCATAAGCTTGATTTTTTAGAAGGAATGTCCTCCATTCGTGCGGATCAAGGCGATGGTCTTTCTTCTCTTTTGGTGGGAGATTTAAATATTGCTCCTTTGGCAGAGGATGTTTGGTCTCATCAGCAATTGTTGAAGGTTGTAAGCCATACTCCCATTGAAACCGAGCGTTTACAGGATTTGTGTTGTCAAGGTGGATGGGTTGATCTGATGCGGTTGCATATTCCTGTTCCTACCAAGCTTTACACATGGTGGAGTTATCGTGCTCGCGATTGGGCATTTACCGATTATGGGCGGCGGCTTGACCATGTTTGGTCTTCTCAAGATTTAGCCCCTTTTGTTGTAGATCTTTCGATTTTTCGTGATGCGCGCGGATGGGAACGTCCTTCAGATCATATTCCTGTGCAAACTGTATTTGATTTTTCACGTCAAGTTTGAAATAAGAGGTAAATAAAGTATTAATATTAAATAATGATTCTGAAAGAATGCGGGAGACTGGATGTATATCAGAAATCTCAAATGGGGCGCTTCTCGTGGATTATTTTTTAGTGTCTTGTTGTGTTTGCTTTTGTCAGGATGTATGGTTGGTCCTAATTACCAGAAAACATCTTTTCGTGTTCCAGCAGTTTGGGGAGAAAAATCTGCACAGACTGCACGGCAGCCCGTTGCGCTTGCCGGATGGTGGCGGCATTTGAATGATCCTGTTCTAGATGCGTTAATGGATTACGCGATTTCTGGAAATAATAATGTTGCTGTTGCCAAAGCTCGGGTACGTGAGGCGCGTGCGGGTTTAGGACAGGTTGTGGGAACTCTTTTGCCAAATGTGTCCAATTCAATTTCAGGAACCCGTAGTCGTTCTGGACAGTCTGATGCATTGTTAAACCAGTATAGTAGTGGTTTTGATGCAAGCTGGGAGCTTGATTTTTTTGGTGGGCATAAACGTGCGGTTGAAGCAGCGCGTTATGGCCTTGATGCGGCTGTGGAAGATATGCGCGCTACCATGGTGACATTACTAGGAGATGTGGCAACAAATTATGTGCAAATGCGTGGCTGGCAACAAAAGTTGTTTATTGTGCGGCAAATTGCTGTATCACAACGTAAAACTTATGAACTGATGCGCGCTAGATTAACAGCTGGTGATGTTTCTGAGCTTGATGTTTCAAATGCGCAAGCACAAATGGCAAATACAGAAGCAGATATATCACAGATGGAAGCGAATTTAGCAATGAGCGTTCATCGCCTTTCTGTCTTAACTGGTCGTGTGCCTACGGCATTGAAGGATCTTTTACAAAAAAATGCTAAGCATGCAAAGATTCCACAACCACGCTGGCCGATACCAGCAGGAATTCCAGCCGATATTTTGTTAACACGTCCAGATTTGCGACGGGCAGAGCGTCAATATGCGCAAGCGACAGCACGGATTGGTCAACGTGAAGCAGATCGTTATCCATCACTTACTTTAACAGGTAATATTTCGACAGCAGCAACGGCAATTGATCAATTATGGAAAAATTCAACGATTGGCTGGTCTTTTGGACCTGGTCTTCGTTTTCCTCTTTTTAATGGAGGTCAGGTCGAGGCTTCTATTGCGGTAGCGCGCGCGCAGCGTGATCAAGCTTTTATTACTTATCGAGCTGCTGTGTTGGAAGCTTTAGAAGATGTAGAAAATGCGCTTGTAAGATTAACGAAGGAACATCAACGCTTAGAAAAGCTAATCGTTGCGAATAAAGCTTCTCTTCATTCCTTAAAACTTTCACGGAACCTTTTTGAGAATGGAAATACTAGTTTTCTTGAATTGTTAAATGCTGATCGCTCTTATTATTCTGCACAAATGGCGCTTAAAGATAGCCGTGTTTCTTTGGTTACGCAATATATCACGTTGATGAAAGCATTGGGGGGGGGCTGGGATGGCGTTGTTGATGTATCGCGTCCAGAAGTCGTTGATAATGCACCTCGTTCGCGTGCAAAGGTAGGGAAATGAAAAAAAACTTACTCAAAAATTTCATTACAAAACACAAAAAACTTTCCTTCTTTTTAACTGCTATATTTCTCATTCTCTCGTTGTTATGGTTACGTTCTGTTTTTTTTGGAACATCTACTCCAACTTATATAACCGCTGTGGTGAAACGTGGGGATATTGAGGAAAGTGTTTTAGCTTCTGGTCTTGTACGTCCTTACCGGTTGGTGGCTGTTGGTGCGCGAGCAACAGGGCGTGTGGTGTCAATGCATGTTTCCCCTGGGAGTGTTGTGAAAGAAGGCGATCTCTTGGCAGAAATTGATCCTACAGATCAGGAAAATGATTTAAAAAGAAAAAAAGCAGCATTATCGCATTATTATGCGAGTTTGGTAGAACAAGAAGCCTATCTTTCTCTTGCACAGAAAAATTTAGAGCGTCAGAAAAAAATGATTGAAACACGTGCGGTTTCACGTGCGAACCTCGATGAGGCTGCGACACAGGTGAAAATACGCGAGGCGCAAATTGAACAACTTCGTCAGCAGATTGTGCAAGCACAAATTGATGTGGAGAGTGCAGAGGTTAATTTAGGTTATACACGCATCACTGCCCCTTCAGCGGGAACGGTTTTGGCAACAGTTGTGGAAGAAGGGCAGAATGTGAATGCGGTTCAGTCGGCGCCAACAATTGTTATTTTGGGTGATTTATCAAAGATGACGATCAAGGCGCAAATCTCAGAAGCAGATGTTCTTAAAGTCCGAGCTGGACAACCACTTTATTTTACAGTTTTAGGTAATTCACAGCGTCGTTATGAAGGCGTTTTAGAAAAAGTAGAGCCGGCTCCTGAAACAATTCGTGCTGATGTGAGTATTAATCCTGGTATGGTGAGTGGTTCTAGTGCTTTAATATCATCGGCTATCTATTACAATGGAATTCTACATGTTGATAATGCGGACAATTTTTTGCGAACCTATATGACTGCTCAAGTTCATATTATCTTAGGGCGCGCACAGAATGTTTTGTTGGTTCCAAGTGATGCTTTACGCGATGAGACAAGAGAGCGTAAAGCATGGGTTTCTGTTTTGGTGGGGGAAAATAAGGTGGTTACTAAACAGGTGAGCGTTGGGTTGAATAATAAGGTTATGGCAGAGATTGTTTCAGGACTTAACGAGGGTGATGTCGTCGTCACCAGTTCGTCTGATGGAGTGATGCCAGAGTCTTCTCACATGCACAGCGAAGACGAGAGTTAAAGCATGAGCACAAATCAAGCAGATGCTGTCTTCGTCTTGGAAAATATTGTGCGCAAATTTCCTGCGGGCGAAGCGTTTGTTACCATTTTGAAAGACATCAATCTTACCATTAAACGTGGTGAAATGGTGGCAATTGTAGGTGCTTCCGGTTCAGGTAAATCAACCTTGATGAATATTTTAGGCTGTCTTGATCGTCCAACTTCTGGTCGTTATTGGATCTCTGGTAAAGAAACAGCTTCTCTTTCTGCGGATGAATTGTCGGCTTTGCGACGTAATCATTTTGGTTTTATTTTTCAGCGTTACCATTTGTTGAATGAATTGACAGCTCTTGGTAATGTTGAAATTCCGGCTATTTATGCGGGATGTGCCGTGGAAGCAAGGAAACAGCGGGCACAGGATCTTTTAACGCGTTTGGGCATGGGGGATCGGATAAATCATCGTCCAAATCAGCTTTCTGGTGGTCAGCAACAACGTGTTTCTATTGCTCGGGCGCTCATGAATAATGCGGAGGTCATTCTTGCGGATGAGCCAACTGGTGCATTGGATAAAAAGAGTGGGCAAGAAGTATTGCATATTTTGGATGAACTTCATCAAGAGGGGCGTACCATTATCATTGTAACCCATGATATGCAGGTGGCTGAAAGAGCAGAGCGTATTATCGAAATCAGTGATGGGGAAATTATTGCTGATAAGCGGTCAAAGGTTGCAAAAACAAAAGTTGGTGGAAAATCTCTTCAGGAACAACAAAATCTAAAAGGCCAACAAAAACTGGGCTTTTTTCGTTCTTTTGTTGAGCGATTCCGTGAGGCGTTTGTGATGGCTCTGTTGGCAATGAATGCACATCGCATGCGGACTTTTCTAACAATGCTTGGGGTGATTATCGGTATTGGGGCGATTATTGCTATGGTGGCTTTAGGGAATGGTACACGAGAGAAAATTCTGGAAAATTTTAAAAGTTTGGGTACTAATACATTAACCATTTTTCCTGGTAAAAGTTTTTCTGATCCACAAGCAGAAAAAATAACCAGTTTGGTTGAAGCTGATGCAGAAGCCTTGTCTGGATTACCTTATGTTTCTGGTGTAACACCACAGATTTCAGCAAGCTCGAAAGTGCGTTTTGGTGCAGTTGAAGTCAATGCCATTATTGCGGGGGTGGGAGAACAATTTTTTCAGACACAGGGGCTCAAAGTTTTCAAAGGACAGTTTTTTGATCAAAAAAGTGTCCATGATCGGGCGGTTGATCTCGTGATCGAGAAAGAAGCATTGTCTGTTCTTTTCCCCCATAGCCATGAAAGCCCCCTTGGAAAGGTGGTGAATGTGGGTAATGTTCCTGCGCGTATTATTGGTGTTGTTGATTCACAAAATAATGCAAGTGGAGATACATCAAATACTTTACAGCTTTATTTACCCTATACAACAGTGCAGACGCGTTTTCTTGGTACAACAGAAGTTCGTGCGATTACTGTTAGGATTGCTGATGATATTGATTCACATTTAGCGGAGACCATGATAAAACGTTTTCTCATTATGCGGCATGGCGGGGAGGATTTTTTCATTAGAAATTCTGAATTTTTCCGTGAACGTGTTATGGAGAGTACAAATATTTTAACACTTTTAATTTCTTCAATTGCAGCTATTTCCTTGGTTGTGGGGGGTATTGGGGTGATGAATATTATGTTGGTCACTGTTTCTGAGCGGATCAATGAAATCGGCGTGCGTATGGCAGTTGGTGCACGGCAAAGTGATATTTTACAGCAATTTCTCATTGAAGCGATTTTGGTTTGTGTGATTGGTGGTGGTTTGGGGATCTTGCTTGGACTTTCTATCGGTGGCTTGTTTCTTCTGTTTAAGGCACCTATTCATTTGGTTTATACTATTGAATCGATCATTATGTCTCTTACTTTTTCAACCCTCATAGGAATATGTTTTGGCTTTTCTCCAGCGCGGCAAGCTTCACGGCTTGACCCTGTTGTCGCTCTTTCACGCGATTAAGCTTTATCAATTGGGGCATGTTTGTTCGTGATGCTTTCCACTTGGATGAAGTATTTATGAAGCGAAACATGAATGGAAAAAGTTTAGCATTATTTGCTGCTCTATTTTAGAAAACACTTTGTTCATTAAGTGGAGCGTACCACTAGAGGTGAACGTTTTATAGGGCACCCCATCATGTGAGATATGGTAGGCATATAAGCCTTCTTGAGGCATTAAATGTTTTGAGAATGCATGATGAATATTTTAAATCTTTCTTGTCGAGTCTTATGGAAGTAAATCCTATTAAGGAGAAATTAAATAGAACCCGTTAGAATGAGATTGCTTGCAGACTGAATTTTGTTAAAAATTCTCGTCTTCTGAGATGTGAAGAGGAGGACAAATGAAATATACTGCGCGGCGATTCTTAAGATTTAACCTAAAAAGAGGCGGGGGAATAATATATCTGCTAACAAACAAAAGAACAAAAAAGAAGGTTGATGCCAAAAACAGCTTAAACCTGCGTTCTTCCAAAAAAATGAACTGGTATCGAGATAGTTGAGCAGTTTAAGAGGTTTCGTTTAGTCTTTTTAAGATTTTCGGAAAAGAGGTTATGAGGATTTCTCACTTTTAGTTTTGCAGAAGGTGGTGCAAATTATAGGTGTTTAGGTTTATGCAAATAAATTATGATCGTGCTCAAGTTTTAAAATGTGACCTAAGACACAGCCATTTTCTGTTCCTTTATGCGAGTAACTTAGCTTTCTTTAGAATATTTTGTTTAAGGCATCGCTTTTTTCTGCCATATCTCATGATTTTGGAGCTGAAGGATAAACAAGCCATTTGAGTTTCTAGGGTAAGGATGCCGTCAGATACTCGGTAGGGGGCGTGATCTTAAGAACTAATACCGTGAGATGCGGGTTTGATTTCATGAGTTTGGTGAGGACGACAAAAAGTTTGAGAGGCGGATGGCTTCTTATGTTGAATGATGTATGAATGAAAAGGGCTTTCATTTATTGAAAAAGAATAAGCTCATATTCAGCAGGTGTGAGATGAAGTAAGAGAACACCGTAATACCAAGCTGCAGTTATGTTGCTAAAGAACATAATGGCGCTAGTGATGAGCAATGGTATGTCTAGTTGGTATGGTATTCTTCCTCCTGCTACAAGTCCGATACAGAGCGCCATTGTGTTGCACATTGACACTCTTGTTTTAAAGAAAGATTTCTCAAGGTATCCAAGCCTATTTTGCGACGCTGTTCATGGTAAATCTATTGAGCACCTCCATCTTTACGCTTATGAAGTAATAAGCCGGGCACCATCATTATATTTGCCAGCTCGTGGGTTTGCGATAGACCTTGCATTAAGACGGTTCATAAGAGCCATTTTTAGTCATTTCTTGTACAGTTTTTCTCCACACACTCATTCCGCTTGTGATGTGCAAGCGGGTGGTTTTGATTGATTCAAGATAAACAGATTTGAAATGAGAAAATCTTACGTTATTCAGAGTTCTAATTTAATATGAATGATGCTATATTATCATTATAAATCAATATATTGTACATATAAAAAAGAATTCTAAAACCACCCGCTATAAAGTATAAGAAGCGAATAATTAGTCTACGAAAGAACAAAAGACAAAGAAATATTTCAAAAATCAATATTTTGAATATCACAACTAATATTTTGCGTATTATAGTGAAATTATATGCATGATCGTTCGTAAAATGCGCTGTTTTGTGTGTGGAGTTTCTTCCTTGGTATCTTGTGTGTTCGCAGGTGTCCTATCCATTTCCTCCTCTCATTCTTAAGCTAAATCCTAAAATTATTGCGCACTTTATTGTGTATTCTTAACAAAAGGCAAAAAATATTTTCAAAATCATCACGCCTTACCGTTTATTTCCATAGGGATATAGACATCAATAAATGCATCATATGATTTGGGGGATACTCAAAAAGATCAAAAGATTCTCTCTTGTTGATTTAATTAAGCATAGACGAAATATCTTAAAATCAAGCAATTTTAAGTTTTTTTTAAGTTTTTTGGGTAGAACAAGAGGCATTAATGAATAGGTCTAGATTCGATAATTGAAGATGTTTTTAATAGAGAGAAAAGCATGACGACGCTGCAATCGCTTTTACAGAGCTATCGTGATGAAGCGCGTACCGAACGAGATAAAGGTACATATTTTGAGCGTTTTGCTCTTGCTTATCTGACACATGATCCTCTTCAGTCTGGGTGTTATGAGAAGATTCAAACCTTTAAAGATTGGGCTCGTGAAAATGCTTGGGATGGTCGGGATACCGGTATTGATCTTGTGGCAAAGCTTCGTGATGAAGAGGGATTTGCAGCAATCCAATGTAAATTTTATGATGCAGCTTATCGGATTAGAAAAGCAGATATTGATAGTTTTATTTCGGCATCAGGGAAAGCTCCATTCAAGCGGCGTGTTATTATAGATAGTACTGAAAGTACTTGGAGTGATAACGCTGAAACAATGATACGGGGGCAGGATATTCCTGTTATACGGATTAATCTTTCCGATATACAACAAAGTCCGATCCGTTGGGAAACTTTTGCAGCCCAGGGCAAAGTTGTTTTGGAGGATAAAAAGAAGTTGCGTCCACATCAATTGGAAGCATTGCGTGATGTGCGTGCTGGGCTTGCTCAAGCAGATCGGGGGAAGCTTATTATGGCTTGTGGTACTGGTAAGACATTTACCAGTCTTAAAATTGCTGAGGATTTGGCGGGTGAAGGCAAGTTTGTTTTGTTTCTTGTTCCTTCCTTGGCACTGATGTCACAGACGGTTCGTGAATGGACAACGGATGCAGGAATCGGATTGAGATCTTTTGCTGTTTGTTCCGATACACAAGTGGGAAAGCGTCGTAAAAATAGTGATGATGTTGCTGAAATTGATGTGTTTGATCTTGCTTTTCCGGCGACAACCGATGCTGCTAAACTTGCAGAACAGGTGGCGAAGAGTGTTGCAGATAAGATGACCGTGGTGTTTGCAACCTATCAATCTATTCAGGTGATTGCTGATGCTCAGAAAAACTATGGTTTGCCAACATTTGATCTTATCATTTGTGATGAAGCGCACCGTACAACAGGGGCAACGCTGGTGGGCGAGGATGAATCCAATTTTGTTAAGGTGCATTCTAATGATGTTATTTGCGCCAAGAAACGCCTTTATATGACAGCGACACCACGCATTTTTGGTGATAACGCAAAAAGTCGCGCGAATGAAGTTAATGCCGTTCTTGCTTCGATGGATGATGAAAAGCTTTTTGGTAAAACACTTTTTTATCGGGGTTTTTCATGGGCAGTACAAAATGATCTTTTAACAGATTATAAGGTTATTGTCTTAGCAATGGACGAAAAATTGGTCAGTTCCGCTGTTCAGAAGCGCCTTAGTGATAGCGATACTGAGCTTATTCTTGATGATGCAACAAAGATTATTGGCTGTTATAAGGCTTTGACAAAACAAAATATGAAGGCTGATGTTGGTGCGGATTTATATCCTATGCATCGTGCTTTAGCGTTTTGTAAAACTATTAAAAGTTCTGAACTTGTGCGTGATGAGTTTTCTACGGTTGTTAGAGAATATCTTGATTATACGAAAGAGGATACAGAAAATGAGCATTTTCTGAAGTGTGAAATTGAGCATGTTGATGGCACTTTTAATGCGAAGGATCGTGGTGCATTACTTGACTGGTTGAAAGCTGATAGTGGGGATGATGTTTGTCGTATTTTGACCAATGCTCGGTGTTTGTCTGAGGGGGTGGATGTTCCGGCTCTTGATGCGATCATGTTTTTAAATCCACGCAAAAGCCAGATTGATGTTGTGCAAGCGGTTGGGCGGGTGATGCGTCGCTCTGAAGGTAAAAAGATGGGATATGTCATTTTGCCAATTGGTATTCCTCCTGATACTCCAGTGGAACAGGCTTTGAACAACAATGATAAATATCGGGCTATCTGGCAAATTTTAAATGCTTTGCGTGCGCATGATGATCGTTTTGATGCGACGATTAATAAGGCATCCCTCGGGCAAGATATCAGCAATGTGATTGAGATTATTGGTGTCACGCAGAGCACTGAGTTACAGGCTGTTACGGCTGTTGTAGACAATCTTCCGGTTCGCTCACAGCCTGCACGAGCGGGAATTGGAAGTCTGGAGCATGATTGCTTTCTTACAGAGCAGGTAAACGAGGAGTTTTCTTTCTGCGTAGATGAACTTTCTCGTGCGATTTTGGCAAAGATCGTTAAGAAATGTGGGACACGTGATTATTGGGAGGATTGGGCGAGCAATATTGCTGAAATTGCTAAGAATCATATCACGCGCTTAACAGGCATTCTGGCAGAGCCAAATACTGAGGCGCGTCAAGCCTTTGACAGGTTTGTGGCAGAACTGCGTGATGACTTAAATGATGCTGTTACAGAAGCTGATGCGATTGAGATGTTGGCACAGCATATTATCACGCGTCCTGTCTTTCAGGTGTTGTTTGAAGGCTATCAGTTCACACGTGAGAATCCTGTCTCGCGTGCTATGCAGCGTATGCTTGATGTGCTTGATGAGGCAAATCTTGATAAGGAATCCAAAGATCTGGAAAAATTTTACGCAAGTGTAAAATTACGAGCCAGTGGCATTACGGATCCAAAAGCAAAACAGAGGTTGATTGTAGAGCTTTATGATAAGTTTTTTCGTTATGCTTTTCCACGCACTGTAGAAAAACTAGGCATTGTTTATACCCCCGTCGAGGTTGTGGATTTTATTTTGCACTCTGTCAATGATGTCTTAGAGCAAGAATTTGGGCAAACGCTTGGCTCACCGGGTGTGCACATCATGGATCCTTTTACTGGAACGGGTACTTTTATCACGCGGCTTTTACAATCGGGTCTGATAAAACCAGAGGAGATGAAACACAAATTTTGTCGTGAAATTCATGCCAATGAAATCGTGCTTTTAGCCTATTATATTGCAGCCATTAATATTGAGACGACCTATCATGGTCTGATGGGGGGCGATTATGTTCCGTTTGAGGGAATTTGTTTAACCGATACATTCCAGCTTTATGAGCAAGAAAAAGACCTGATCAGTGATTTGCTGGTGGATAACAGTACACGTCGGGTGCACCAGAAGGAACTGGATATTCGTGTTATTGTTGGCAACCCCCCTTATTCTTCTGGACAAAAAAGTGAAAACGACAATGCGCAGAATATTGGCTATCCTAAATTGGATCGTCGCATTCGTGAAACCTATGCCGCTCAATCTAAAGCAAGCAATGTTAATGGACTTTATGACAGTTATATTCGTGCCATTCGTTGGGCAAGTGACCGTATAAAAGACTGTGGTGTTATTGGTTTTGTGACAAATGCAGGTTTTATCAGTAGTTACTCTACGGATGGTTTACGAAAATGTTTAATCGAGGAATTTAGCAGCCTTTATATTTTCCATTTGCGGGGGAATCAACGAACTTCTGGAGAGCTCTCTCGAAAGGAGGGGGGAAAGATTTTTGGTTCTGGGTCTCGCGCACCTATTGCGATTTCCATTTTGGTTAAAAATCCGGATGCACAACAGCATGGGAAAATATATTTTCGTGATATTGGAGATTATCTCACAGCAAAAGAAAAGCTCCGTGAACTTCAGAGGTTGGGGAGTATTAGTGGTATCACACGTGAACACGGCTGGCAGATGATTACACCAGATGAATATGGCGATTGGCTGAAACAGCGCAACAGTGATTTTAAAAAATTTCTGGCCTTAGGTGATAAGAAAGGCAGTGATAAAAAGCTCTTTGAAAATTTTTCTGGTGGGATACAAACTAGTCGTGATGCTTGGACATATAACTCAAGTCGTGAAGCTTTAGCAAAGAATATGAGCAATATGATTGCTTTTTATAACAGTGAAGTAGAGCGTTTTAATGCTGCGTATCTACATTCTGATCGCAAAGCACGTGCAAATGCTGTGAACGATTTTGTCAATACAGATTCTAGAAAGATTAGTTGGAGTAGTAGCCTTAAAGAAGAATTAATAAGGGGGAAAGCTTTTAAATTTAAAGATACGTATATTACCCAGAGCCTTTATCGTCCTTTTACACAACAGTGGCTCTATTACAATCGTGTTTTTAACCATAGAGTTTTACAAATGCCACGTATTTTTCCTCTGGAACAAACGGCTGAAAATAAGGTGATACAAGTTACGGGAATTGGAGCAAGCAGTGGCTTTTCTGTTCTGATGACTAAGAATTTATCTAATCTTCATGCAATGGATACTGGTCAATGTTTTCCACGGTATGTTTATGAAGATGCTGTGTCCTTGAAAAATAAGGAGGGGGATCAGGTTCATTTGTTTGCAAATTTTGCAGAGGAAAGCAAAGAAACTGGTTTAGAGCGGCGTGATGCTCTTACGGACGAAGGGTTGGCTTATTTTAAGGCAGCTTATCCTGGTGAAATGATAACAAAGGATGATTTGTTTTATTATGTTTATGGGATTTTGCATTCTGAAGATTATCGTGCTCGTTATGCGCATAATCTGTCTAAACAATTGCCGCGTATTCCAACAGTTAAAAAGGTAGAGGATTTTTGGGCTTTTGTTACAGCGGGGCGCAAGCTTGGTGATTTGCATATGAATTATGAAGAGGTTGAACCCTATCCCGTTACCTATAAACAGGGTGATCCAAGAACTTGGGTGATTTCTGATGAGAAGGGTTTTTATCGTGTTGAAGCAATGAAATTTGCTGGTAAGCGTGGTGCTATTGACAAAACCACCGTGGTTTATAATGCGAATATCACGATGCAGAATATTCCTCTTGAAGCTTATGAGTATGTGATCAATGGCAGGCCTGCTCTTGAATGGGTTATGGAGCGGCAGGTTGTCAAAACGGATAAAGCGAGTGGGATTGTGAATGATGCCAATCGCTATGCTGTTGAAACGGTGGGTAATCCAGCTTATCCATTGGAATTGTTTCAGCGGGTTATTACTGTAAGCTTGGAAACAATGAAAATTGTGCGCAACCTGCCAAAATTGGAAGTGAGAGAAACTGAAAAGGTTAAATTATCCATTGTGCGGTAAAATAGCGCTGTGTCGTAACAAACTGGCACTATCACACACCTTGTCAGCTCGTGGGTATTGCGACAGCCCTTGGCACTTGAGACAAGTCCATAAGAGGCATGTCTTTCTTGTACAGTTTTACGCTGCGCAGGCTCTCTTCCTTTGTGATGTGCAAGTCCTATGTGATGTGCAAGAAAATGGTTTTGATTGATTCAATAGAGAGCAGATTTGAAATGAGAGAATCTGATGATATTGAGAGCTCTCATTCAAGTTGTAGCGTAATAAATTTTCATTATAAATCAATATATTGTATGTGATAAAGCACCTTAGGCAGTGAGGTCGCTAAAATTATGACGCATGAGCTTTAGCGGTAGTGATGAATATTCTCAGGCAGGGTTTTCTTGTCTAGCTTTATGTGAGTAAACCATATAAATGGGGAAGCTGAGTGGAACCTGTCTAGAGAAAGTGGATTGTTTACAAATCGTTGCTAATAAGAATCGTCGCCTTTTGAGATGTTGAGAGGAAATGAAAATTCTCATGAAATCTGTCTTTTGAGGTGTTCTGATATTGAAGTGAGCAGGTGGAACGCGTTAGACAAGAAGCTGAGTTATTATTGTTTACAGATCAATAGAGTTTAAAAATTTTCGTTCTTTTTGGGGATGAAACCAGACAAAAGGTGATCTTAGAGAGCGAAATGATTTCAAAAAAGATTGCGATAAAAAACGTAGGGTATTTGTCGCGGTGTGCGTTTTGAGCTTATTCCTATCTGTGATCTAAAATGCTCTTATGAAGACGCTTTGTATAATGAAGAGATTGTTTCTAATGTATTGATTTATAATGATAGTTTAACCTTCTCTCTGTTGAATGAGAAATCTAACTATTATAAATTTTCTTATTTTAAATCTATTAAAATTATTTTTTTGCATGTCATACAAGGTTGGTATGTTCGTGTTTAAGAAAGGGGTAATGCATGCCTCTTACCAATCATCCCAAGAGGTTTAAGAGCTATCGTAATACTTGGGGGGTGGCAAAATATAGGGTGAGGCGGTTTGCATTTTTTATGAAGGGTAAGACAGTGGTATAAATAGATTTTTATGACAAGTCTGGAAATCTTATGGTTGTCTGGGGGCTCTATTTACAAGAGCTTATATATTGGGATGGTATGTACAGATCCGCGCTGTGAGATATGTTTGGGATGTAAGAGATGTTTTGGGTGAACGTGCAAATACAGTGACACGTGCATTGGGATGTTCTGCGTTGTATGAGGGTAAGCTCTGTCGAGCTTTTATAGAGGCAACTCGTGTGGAAGGGTATGAAGCGGTTCGTGGGTGGCAAGGTTTTTAAAAAGTCAGAAGGATAAAGATTAGAATGCGGTTCTGATATAGACTTGGAGCGTTTTAATATATTGGAATATAAGAATGCGGATTTGATTGATCTGTTGTATTGCGCTTTCAGCATTGTTCTTTTTAACAGGATAGGCAATGAAATGGATATCAGGCATTAAATATTTAAGTTCTCGCATTGAGCGCCACACATGGTAATCATGGGTGACGATATAAAGGGTTCTATAGTGGTGTTTTTTGATCCAAGCGGCGCTTTCTTCGGCGTTTCCTCTGGTGTTAATCGCTTGATGCCCAATGTCAATACAACAGGAGATAAGCCGTGGGGTAATATGCATGTTGTGCATGAGACTTTTCAGATTGGTTGTGGTGTTTACGCCACTGATGAGGAGACGTGAACCAAACCCCCTTTGTAAGAGATTAAGTCCTGTCTCTATTCGGTTTTCTCCGCCTGTAAGCACGATAATGGCATCCGCTTTGGGGAGAGGTGTTGGGGGAGAAAGTCGTTCAGTTTTTTCAGAAAAAATGATAAAACCGCTCCAGAAAATGAAAACAATGATTGAAAGAGTAAGGGTTGTCGGTGGAAAATAGCGAAATAAAAAGCAGGGAGACCAACTATTATAGTGGGGCCGTTTTGGAAGAGGACGTTCTAAATTTTGTTGCATCAATGAGTTGGGGCTGTTGTGAGTCATAAAATTAAAATAAACCGTTTTCACATTGATCGATTTTTTTCAGTTGCGCTAAAATAGTCATGCGGTTGGTAAGGGTGGTGAGAAAAGAAACGAAAATAATAAGCAGAGTGATTTTTCCGTAGGGGATGGAACTTATGGAAAGATGTCCAAACAAAGCTGTTACTTGGCTAGCTTCTACTCTTCCCAAGTTATAATTCGTCCAGAAGCAAAAGGCTGAAAACAGAAATATGCTTGTAAGACCACCATATAAAGCACCACGCAGCGCAGTTTTAAAAAAATGCCAGTCAAATTGGCGCGCAATGAAAAGAGTTTCAGTACCAAGGAAATATAAGACATTGATAATATGTGCATTTTCTGCCAATGCATTGCGGGTGGCAAAAATGATGGTGAGGATAAGAGAGCCTAAAACCAATGCTAAAATTGAAAAACCAATGAAAACAGTGGTGTGTGCCATGGTCGCAAAACGATGAACCCAAACACGGTGATCATCAAATTGACCTCCTGGAATTTGGGTTTTAATGGCGTGATTAATGGCTGAAAAATTGATTTTTTCATCCCCATTCAGGGTCACAATGATGAGGCGGGGAAGGGGTAGTTCATTGACATTGAAGCCTGTTCCAAGCCATGGCTCCAGTAACTTTTCTGTAGCTTTTTGGTCAACAATTTTTGCATCTTGTACACCAGAAAATGTTTTAACCAATTGTACGGCATCACGGAGTGCTTTGTTGATATCAACATTGTCAATGGGGCGTATTTGTATTGTTGCTTCATAGCTAATCTGATTACTCCAATTTTGGGCGGCACGTTGGACCAAATCAACACCGATTAAGGTGAGGCTTGAAAGAAATGTCATAATAGCAATCACGGCAACTAATGCTTTTCCAGAAATATTACCACTGGGAATAATCGCTGTTGTATTTTTTTTATTGCTTGTAAAAATGGGGAAAGACTTATTCATGAATCGTCATCCGTCCGTTATGGAGAAGCATACGTCGTGCTGCAACTTGTTCCATTAAGGCAATATCATGGGTAGCAATGATAACAGCTGTTCCAAAACGATTTAATTCAATAAACAAACGCAGTAGGCGTTTTGCCAAGGGCGGATCGACATTTCCGGTGGGTTCATCGGCAAGTAGAATTTCAGGTTGATCAATGAGTGCGCGTGCAATGGCTACCCTTTGTTTTTCCCCACCGGAAAGAACCGGTGGTAAAACATGAATATGATCTCCAAGACCTACCCAACAGAGAAGATCTTCCACTTCACTGCGATAGGTTGCTTCTTCTTGTCCTTTAATGCGTAAAGGTAAGGAGACATTTTCATAAGTGGTCATGTGGTCGAGTAAACGAAAATCTTGAAAAACCACCCCGATACGTTGTCGCAGCGCAGGGAGCTCTTGTCGTTTGAGCAATGCTGTGTCTGTTCCAAAGAGATCAATATGACCGCGGGTGGGTTTGAGTGCCAAAAACATAAGACGCATCAGCGACGTTTTCCCTGCTCCAGAGGCACCTGTGAGAAATTGAAATGATCCAGGAGGAATATGAAAGCTAATATCACGAAGGACCTCAGGGCCCATTCCATAGCGTAGGCCGACATTTTCAAAATGAATCACTTTTTATTATTACTCCTGATTTTATATTGCATCATTTATTCTAAAAACTCTTACTTTCATTGCTTTAGATTTTTGTTGTAAGCTTGTTTATTTTAGATTTCATGGTTTTCAATATTTTTTATACACCCTCGTTATAGATAAATATTTTTGCTCAAGAATATTATCACTTATACTTTCTTTTTTTAGCCTTATTTATGATTTTAGCAGGAATTTCAAAGGGATTCTAGCATAAACATCAGAACTATTTTTCCTTCTTACTCAGAGGCTTTTTTTGCATTGAGTGGACATTAGGTGATTTTAAAAAGCTATGTTGCTCTTTTTATCTTACTTTCTTATTCTTGTTCGCATCCCAATCCTGAGGTTTTTGCTTAAATTATTTCTTACCTGTTATGAAAAAAAGCGTTTGTTGTTAGAATGATTGAGCTTCTCGTGAATTGTTTTATTTTTTATTCTCCTCGGTGGTTTTCGTAATAATGCTGAGATAATTTTAGCAAAAAAAACAAAAACCACCGTATGTTGTATTGCGTCGTGTTTTTTAGTTTTGTCGGTTGGCAATTAGATCTTCAACAACTTGTGGTTCGGCAAGGGTTGAAATATCTCCGAGAGTATCAAAATCGTTTTCAGCGATTTTTCGTAAAATACGTCTCATAATTTTCCCTGATCGCGTTTTGGGAAGCTGTGGAGCAAACTGAATTTTATCCAATATGGCAATAGAACCTATTTCTTGTCTCACATGCTTGATAAGGTCTTTTTGCAATTCTTCACTTGGCGCTGTTCCTTCCATGAGGGTCACAAAACTATAAATTCCTTGCCCTTTAATGGGATGCGGGTAACCCACAATAGCTGCTTCTGATACAGCGGGATGAGAAACAAGAGCCGATTCAATTTCAGCAGTTCCTAACCTGTGCCCCGAGACATTGAGAATGTCATCAACTCGTCCTGTGATCCAATAATAACCGTCGCTATCGCGCCTACAGCTATCGCCTGAAAAATATTTTCCTTTATAGGAGGAAAAATAAGTTTGAATAAAGCGTTCATGATCCTTATAAAGTGTGCGCATTTGTCCGGGCCATGAATCACTGATACAAAGAGTGCCTTCTGCTTCACCTTCTAAAACATTGCCTTGGGCATCAACAATTTGGGGTTGAACACCAAAGAAAGGACGTGTGGCCGATCCTGCTTTGAGGGGGGTTGCACCGGGCAAGGGTGTGATCATATGCCCTCCTGTTTCCGTTTGCCACCATGTATCGAGAATCGGACAACGGTCATTTCCAATTATATGATAAAACCATTCCCATGCTTCTGGGTTAATCGGTTCGCCTACCGTGCCTAAAAGACGCAACGACGTCCTGTCTGAGTGTTCAACAAACGAATTTCCTGCTCCCATTAAGGCGCGGATAGCTGTTGGTGCGGTGTAGAGTGTATTGACTTGATGCTTGTCGACAATTTCCCAGAATCTGCCTTTGTCAGGAAAGGTTGGTGTGCCTTCAAACATTAAAGTGGTCGCACCATTACATAAAGGTCCATAAACCAAGTAAGAATGGCCGGTTATCCAACCAATATCAGCCGTACACCAGTAAACTTCATCGGGGTGGTAATCAAAAACATATTGGTGAGTCATCGAGGCAAAAACAAGATAGCCTGCTGTGGTATGCAAAACACCTTTAGGTTTGCCGGTGGAGCCTGAAGTATAAAGAATAAAAAGCGGATCTTCAGCATTCATGGGTTCTGCTGGACAAGCTGTTTTGGCATGAGCTATCTCTTCGTGGTACCAAAAATCACGCCCCTCTACCCATTGAATGGGTCCACAAGTCCGCCGTATAACCATGACTTGGTCCACCTGCACGTTTTGGCGCGCGGCTATCTCAATGGCATGGTCAACGTTGTCTTTTAAGTTGATCCGTTTGCCGCCACGCAAGCCGTGATCAGCGGTAATCATAAAGGTTGATTCACAATCGACAAGGCGTCCTGCTATTGCTTCAGCAGAAAAGCCAGCAAAAATAACCGAATGAATAGCTCCAATGCGAGCACAAGCAAGCATGGCATAGGCTGCTTCGGGAATCATAGGAAGATAAATGGTTACTTTATCGCCTTTCTTAATGCCACGACTTTTCAAAAGATTAGCAAAACGACAAACATGTTCATAAAGCTCGTTATAGGTTATTTTTTTATCATGATAAGGATTATCTCCTTCCCAAATGAGCGCGATTTTGTCTCCATGGGTTTTCAGGTGGCGATCAATGCAATTATAGGTAACATTTGTTATCCCATCTTCGTACCATTGAATGGAGACATCTCCGTTAAAAGAAGTGTTTTTTACTTTTGTAAAAGGTTTAAACCATTCAATGCGTTGACCATGTTTTGCCCAGAAGCTTTCTGGATCATCGATGCTTTCTCGATACCATTGTTGATAAGTTTCCTCATCGAGTAAAGTATTTTTTTTGATCTCTTCTGATACTGGATAGATTTTTTCAGTCATGTTTCCCTCTTTTTATTGTTTGGAAAAATCTGCCTCTGTATTTTTGTATGGTTATATTTGTGGCAGAGTTTTCCCAAAAGCTTTTCATTGTGAGGTTAGACTAAATGACAAAGATTAGAATAGTCAATTTTTAAAATCTGATACGTTTGTATTCAAGAGAGTATTTTATGCTTTTAGGATATTCAAATGTGGCAGAATCTATTGTAGTAAAGAGCTTTTTATAAAAGCATAAAGATATTAAAAAATACCCTATAAAGGAGAGGGAATGAGAATGCTTTTTAAAAGAATAAATTTACTAAATATTAATATAAACCAAAATATCTACATAAACTATCAAAAATAATGAACATAATTACTGTATATAATGTTGTTTTATAGCTACTTTCCAACTGTAACCACCAATTTTTTTAAAACCAATAGCATATATAGGGATGAATACAAAGAGAATGCAAAACAGCCTTATTATTTCATAACGAATATTCATTATAAAAAATCCTAAATTATAATAGGTGATCCGTAATAGATATCTCTGAAAAATATTTTGTCCATAGATATTTGGTATATTCTTTCCAATATTTACAAAAATACTAATTTCAGAGATATCTTTGTCGCTATTCTCTATAAATTAGAACCAACATTCACGACCTTTTTCTATAAAGCCCAAAGACCATCTGCTAAGAATCCACCTGCGGCGCCTAAGAGTCTACCTGTAAATGCACCCGCTGGTCTTCCAGTTATACCACCTAGAATTGCTCTGCCTATTCCTCCATCAAAAGCTCCATGCAACCCCCCCTGCACCTATGTGATACATAAAATCATTAGTACTACATGCATTTCCATAAATGATAGGTGTTGAATCATGTATCGTATAAGTTAAACCTGAACCAAAATGTTTCAGTTTAATACTCCTAATATTATCTACATTAAAAATATTAATCATAATTATACATTTCAAATG
This sequence comes from Bartonella sp. AA56HLJMS, assembly GCF_042197145.1. Lineage (NCBI taxonomy): Bacteria > Pseudomonadati > Pseudomonadota > Alphaproteobacteria > Hyphomicrobiales > Bartonellaceae > Bartonella > Bartonella sp. AA56HLJMS. Next base: position 36,902 of record NZ_JBHIRL010000003.1, read on the forward strand.
TCTATCACGTATTTTTAGAGAAATTACAAATATAAACTTTAGAAATGGTGATAAAAATACTGTAATAAATAATATATAAATTATGTATATATGAAATTATTATTCTTAATAAAATAATAATATTAATTATAAGTTTTTAAAATATAAGAAATGACACCATATTTTTTCTTAATTAAAGTTTAAATTTAGAAAAATTTGGCATATGAAAAGTTGAAGTTTTTCTCTTTGTTTACGAGATCGACAAAGGAATAATGATAAAGAAATATTGTTATTGAAATCGGTTTCATTGCCATTGTTTTGTATGCATATATTATGCGCATATGCACGGGATTTGTTCTTTTATTTTTCAGGCGAATATTAACCGTATTTTATGCTTTGTAGAGCATAGAAAGCCTTTTGCTATTTGTTGGACCTTATAGATTGCTATTCATGTTGTTTAGCGCGGTTCTTGGTGCTCTATTGAGCATTTAAGATGTTTATTTTGCTCAAGTGACTTACATGAAAGAGTTTTGTTACTGTATTATGTAACCATAAGCCTCTTTTTGTCTGCTTTATGCTATTGGCATGTGGGGAAATTGTTTACGCGTGTTGGGGAAGTTAAGAGAATTCATGATTTTCAATGGAAATCATTGCGATGATCTTATTCAATATTCTTTTGTAATTATTTATTTCGCGACAGTTTTTTCATTCATGCTCAACGCCATTTTTACCATTTTGCCTTTATATAAGGATTTATTTTTTATGTTGCTTTTGCTGGAGAGGCGTTCAGAGGGGAGTAAAGTAGAGCCAATATGCGAGAATATGAGAGCCAAATTGTAATGCTATTTTGAAGCTATTGTACGTGTTGTGGATGTACCGGTGAGAAATTTGAGAAGACCAGCTTTTTTGCTTATTTTGCTAACAGGATGAAAGAGGGACTGGAATCTTTTTTGCTAGAATTGCTCTTTGTATTGATATTGAAGGAAATATTTTTTCTCATTTCTGCTGTTTTTGGCTTGTTCGTAGAATTTTCAATGGGAATTTATATGAAGGGGAAATTGCTTTACACAGGGCGTTTTCCAAATAAAGCAGAGCCAATGCGAAGGACATTAGAGCCAAACTGTAGAGCGGTTTTGAAGTCACTGGACATGCCCATGGAAAGCTTTGGAAGACCTGCTTGTTTTGCTAATTTTGCTAACAGTGCGAAATAGGGGCCGGGGTTTTCATCGACAGGGGGAATGCCCATAAGTCCGATGATATCAAGTCCATAGTTGTTTTTGCATTGGTTGACAAAAGATGTAGCTTCTTGTGGTGCTATACCACTTTTTTGCGGTTCTAAGCCAATGTTAACCTGAACATAGCAAGGAAGATGCCTTTTTTGTTTTTGCATTTCTTCAGCTAAGCTTTTGGCTATTTTTTCACGGTCAACCGTTTGAATAACATCAAAAAGTTTGATCGCCTCTGCTGTTTTATTTGATTGTAGGGGACCGATGAGATGGAGTTTAATATTTTCAAATTGTTGACGTAAAGCAGGCCATTTTTGTGCTGCTTCTTGTACGCGGTTTTCTGCAAACAAAGATTGGCCTGCTTGCAAAAGGGGTCGTATATCAATAGCAGAAACAGTTTTTGAAACAGCGATAAGTTCAATTTCTTCTACAGGGCGTTGTAACTCTTGACATGTTTCAGCAATGTCTTTTTGAAGGTTTTGCCATGCTTCAACGGAAGGGGCATCAAGGGGTGTTTGTGTATTCATATTTTTGTGCTTTACCTTTTTTGTTCAAGAGTTGGTCGTTTTTTTTAAAGTTTTATAAAATACTTAGGGAAATATTTCACGAAAATGTTGACGATGAGGTTAATCCATGGTCAAGCATAATAAAACAAGTTTTTGGTTCAGTTTTATTAAAAGAGTATAATGGGAATGACGATTGAGCATTATAAGATAGGCGAACGCTATAATCCACGGGCGAGAGAAAAAAAATGGCAAGAAATTTGGGATGAAAAGAAAATTTTTCAGACTGTCCAAGAAGATGCTCGTGAAAAATATTATGTTTTAGAGATGTTTCCTTACCCTTCTGGCCGTATTCACATGGGGCATGTGCGCAATTATGCCATGGGGGATGTGGTTGCACGCTATAAACGCGCCAAGGGGTTTAATGTCCTTCATCCTATGGGGTGGGACGCTTTTGGGATGCCGGCTGAAAATGCTGCTATGCAAAATAAAGTGCACCCTAAAACTTGGACTTATCAAAATATTGCGGTGATGCGTGGGCAATTAAAGCAATTAGGGCTCTCGATAGATTGGACTCGGGAATTTGCGACTTGTGATGTGGAATATTACCACCGCCAACAAATGTTGTTCCTTGATTTCTATCAAAAGGGGTTGGTAGCACGTAAAGTGGCTAAGGTGAATTGGGATCCTGTTGATCATACTGTTTTGGCCAATGAACAGGTTGTTGATGGGCGGGGATGGCGTTCTGGTGCGTTGGTGGAACAACGTGAGTTGACGCAGTGGTTTTTCAAAATTAGCGACTTTAGTGAAGATCTCTTGGCAGGGCTTGAAGAGCTGAACCAATGGCCGGAAAAAGTTCGCACCATGCAAAAAAATTGGATTGGAAAATCACAAGGTTTGCTGATTCGTTGGGCTTTAAAGTCGGCGGGTGATGCTGATGATGTTTGTGAGAAATTTGATGAGGTTGTTTGTTATTCAACGCGTCCTGATACACTGTTTGGCGCTTCCTTTTTGGCTCTGTCTGTTGATCATCCTATTGCACAAGCTTTGGCAAAAAAAGACAAAGCGTTGAGTGCTTTTATTGAAAATTGTCGGTGTGGTGGAACGACAACGGCAGCACTTGAAACAGCTGAAAAACAAGGGTTTCTCACGCCCCTTTTGGCTGTTCATCCTTTCGATTCAACAGTACATATTCCCGTTTATATCGCGAATTTTGTGCTTATGGACTATGGAACAGGGGTTGTTTTTGGTTGTCCAGCTCATGATCAGAGAGATTTCGATTTTGCGCGTAAATATGATCTTCCAATAAAACCCGTGGTTTTGCCAAAAGGAGAGCAAGCAGAAGATTTTGTTATTACTGAAACACCTTATACGGGTGATGGGGTGATGATCAATTCTAGTTTTTTGGATGGTTTGACACCCCGACAAGCTTTTGAAGAAGCTGCTAAAAAGCTTGAAAAACAAATGCTCAATGGGCAACCGCAAGGGAAGAAAACAGTGCAATTTCGTTTGCGTGATTGGGGGATTTCGCGTCAACGTTATTGGGGGTGCCCCATTCCGATGATCCATTGTACAACTTGTGGGGTTGTTCCTGTTCCACGTGCTAATTTACCGGTTGTGTTGCCTGATGATGTTACTTTTGATCAACCAGGAAATCCTCTTGCACGACATGAAACATGGCAGAATGTTACTTGTCCTTCCTGTGGTCAACCTGCCAAACGCGAAACCGATACCATGGATACATTTGTTGACTCTTCTTGGTATTATGCACGCTTTACGGCTCCTTTTGCGCAGGGACCTGTTGACAAACAAGCAACAGCTGAATGGTTGCCTGTGCAACAATATATTGGTGGAATTGAGCATGCCATTTTGCATCTTCTTTATGCACGCTTTTTTATGCGTGCTATGAAATTGGTCGGTCATGTGACGGTAGATGAGCCTTTTAAGGGGCTTTTTACCCAAGGTATGGTGGTGCATGAAACCTATCGAGATGGTAAAGGGTGGGTTTCTCCAGCAGAAATTTCGATTGTTGAAAAAGATGGAAAGCGGTGTGCTTATAAATTAACCGATCAAAGTGAAGTGACGATTGGTTTGATTGAGAAAATGTCAAAATCAAAAAAGAATGTCGTTGATCCTGATGATATTATTGCATCTTATGGCGCTGATACTGTGCGTTGGTTTGTGTTGTCAGATTCTCCTCCCGAGCGGGATGTCATTTGGACAGAATCTGGTGTTGAAGGTGCACATCGCTTTGTACAGCGTGTTTGGCGCCATGTGGCTGTGAGTGCTTCTATTTTAAAGGATGTGGCGCCTTGTGCAGGGCATCAGGGAGCGGCTTTGGAACTCTCAAAGGTCGCACATCGCACGCTCCACGCTGTAGAAGATGATTTGGAAAAATTCGCTTTTAATCGGGCTATTGCACGCCTTTATGAATTCTTGAATATTATGGCGCCGTTGTTAAATAGGATAGAAAGTGTTGACGATGAAATGAAAGCTTCTTTACGTCAAGCTATGGATTTTTTTCTTGCTATGATTGCACCCATGATGCCCCATTTAGCAGAAGAATGTCATGCTGCTTTAGGGGGAAAAAATTTAATATCTGCGCTTGCTTGGCCTATTTATGATCCCACGTTAACCGTTGCGGAATGCTATACTTTGCCAGTACAAATTAATGGTAAAAAACGTGGTGAGGTGAGCGTTGCAGCAACTGCTGATGAGGTGATGATTAAAGAAGCGGTTTTGGCGTTAGATTTTGTAAAGGCGCAGCTGATTGAAAAGCCTGTGAAAAAAATCATTGTTGTTCCACAAAGGATTGTGAATGTCGTTTTTTAGAAGTTCTATTCTTGTCATTTTAGCTGGTGTATTCACACTGTTGTGTGGATGCAAAGTTGAACCGCTTTACCGTCAAGAATTGCAGAGTGCAATGACAATGGATTCTGCTTCTTATGGGAATCCTGCTTCTGGGCACCCTTCTGGACAAGCTTCTTTGGGATTAGCGCAAAAGCTTGCTTCTATTGTTGTGGAAGAACCTTCGGATCGTTTTGGACAAATGGTGCGCAATCATCTTCTATTTCTTTTGTATGGAAATGGTGCTAAACCTTCTCTACCTGCTTATCAATTGGCATTGCAGATATCCGTCTTTACCAGAGAATCGATGCAGATAGAGGTTGATTTCGAGAAAAAGAGAAAGGGACGACCTTCTGTTGGAACTGTTATGAGCAGAGCTTCTTACACTTTGCAGGATATGAAAAATACTCTTGTTGCAAAAGGAACAGCAATGATGAATGCATCTTTTGAGCGACTTCGTCAAGAATATGCAACGCTGCAAGCAGAAGAAGATGCAAAAAAACGTGTTGCGGAAGAGTTGGCTGAACAGATCTTTTTGTTACTTTCAAAAGATCTTTCCAATAAAAATTCTAGATATTAAGCAATATTTTGTCCTGTTTTTTTCCAGTCGTCGAGGAATATTTGCAACCCTTTGTCGGTGAGAGGGTGTTTGACCAGTGCTTTTAAGATTGCTGGTGGAACTGTTGCAATGTCAGCACCACTGAGTGCTGCTTCTTTGACATGATTAACGGTGCGGATTGAAGCGGCCAAGATTTGTGTTTCAAAGTTATAGTTATCATAAATTGTGCGAATTTCATGAAGCAGTTCACTTCCATCATTTCCACAATCATCAAGTCTACCAATAAAAGGTGAAACGAATGTTGCGCCTGCTTTGGCGGCTAATAAGGCTTGATTGGCAGAAAAACAAAGTGTGAGATTTGTTTTTAGTCCTGCTGCTGTGAGGGCTTTACAGGCTTTTAATCCATCGAGTGTTAAAGGAAGCTTGATACAAATATTGTCGGCAACCTTTGCTAAAACAGCTGCTTCTTTCATCATGTTTTCAAATTCTGTTGCTGCAACTTCAGCAGAAACAGGTCCGTTAACGAGAGCACAAATTTCTTTTGTAACATCAAGAATATTGCGTCCTGATTTTAGGATAAGAGAGGGATTGGTTGTGACACCATCAACAAGGCTTAAATTCTGTAACTCTTGAATTTCTTCAATATTGGCGCTATCCACAAAAAATTTCATCTCTAACCTCTTCTTTTTAGCTTTATCCTATTTTTTGTTATGCGCTATTGTTGACTGCAAAAGCAAGAGAAAGAATTAATATCTGTGTAAAGAACAAGAATGCTATGGTGTTAATCATGTACCCGTTTTCGGTAAAGAAATATGATTTATCGTTTCCACACCTATTTCATAGTGTTGCTCGTGATAAGGCATAGAATTCATTGCGTACCAACATTTTTGCGTATTGGCATCTTTGCGTAGCGGTGTTTTTATATTTATGGAAATAAGCTAGCATTATCAAACACTTTGCTCATTTCCTATTTGCGATTGCTCTTGATATTTGAGAGTGCATCATAAGATACCTTCCTTTTTTAGGGGGTATGTTTAACTTTGTTTTTGATGAAAGCGGATGGATTTATTTTGTCGTAAAACACTGTTGAAGAACGCCTGTAAAATTTTACGCATGAAGGGTTTTTTTATGGTCAATTACATTGATTTATTCTGTGTTCTCCATTCTTCAACAATACGCTTTTGTGCTGCTTGTATTGTTGCTTGATTCTCAATCAAGCTGAAAGATGTATACACGTGTTTTCACGTTTTGGCACAAAGCCAAGGTGAATATTGTAACGGCTCCATTTGCAATATTATTCTCCCTATAATTAAAATCATGGGATACTCTTTCATCAATAAGGATTTACAAATGTTCCTCGATGGGGTTGAAATGAGAAAAATTCATCGTATTGAGGGTTTTATTACAATAGGTAAAATGATGATTATATCTTTATAAATCAGTTTGTTGAAGATAAATTGAGATATGAGGCGGTAAAAAAATAAAAGTGTGCGTTGGGAAGAAGTCATATTATGGGATCGCTTTGTTGAAGGATGCACTTAACCGATAGCATGTTGAATGCTTAATAGTGATGCGCTTTATTTGCACAGAAGAATGGCGCTGTTTTTTTTGCTATAGAGTTTTTTATTATAGACGATGAGATTGGTTCTTTTATTGGCACTTTGGTGATGAAATGAGTATTAAAAAGAATTTTTGTTAGAAAAGTGTTGTAATCGGGGGGATTGAATCCTGCAATGAATTTTATAAGAGTGTTTAAAGATTAAGGTTTAGGCCTGTTGGTGTTCAATAGGTCGTAGATTGGTTTAAAAGATGAATTCAAACATGATAGAGGAAAAGATTGTATCCGTATTGGTTCCTCTTCCTGTTGCTCACGCTTATAGTTATAAAGTTCCATCTTCTATGGAGGTGAACGTTGGTTCCTTTGTTCGGGTTCCGTTGATGGGGCGTGAGCTTTGCGGTTTTGTTGTGGACGTTGGAGAGCAGACAGCCGATGGGCAAAAGTCTGCTCCTGTGGCGCGTGAAAAATTACGCTCTCTGCTTCATGTTTTTGATTGTCCCCCATTAAAGGCAGAAATGATCACATTTTTGCGTTTTGTTAGTCGCTATACAATGGCACCTTTTGGTCTTGTAGCACGATTGGTTTTGTCGGTACCGGCTGCTTTAGAGCCGGAAGCGCAGATGCTGGGTTTGCGATATTGTGGTGGAAATGTAGAACGTCTCACACCAGCGCGATCACGGATTTTGGAATTGGTGCGTAATGAGAAGATATGGACACGTTCTGGTCTGGCACATGCGGCTGGAACTTCGGTTTCTGTTGTTGAAGGTTTAAAAGCGCTAGGAATTTTTGAAGATGTTAAGGTTCCTGCTCCTGATCTTGTGGCAATGCCTGATCCTGATTTTTGTCCCCCTCAGTTGCAGGGAGCGCAAAGTGAAGCAGCAACAATGTTGCGAGAAGGTGTTTTATCTTCTCAGTTTCAAGTTTTTTTGCTTGATGGTGTTACGGGATCAGGAAAGACAGAAGTTTATTTTGAAGCGGTCGCTCAAGCTTTCAAAGGGGGCAAGCAGGTTTTAATTTTATTGCCGGAAATTGCTTTAACACAGCAGTTTTTAGATCGTTTTTATGCACGTTTTGGCGCTGTGGCAGCAGAATGGCATTCTGATTTGACGCCACGTCGTAGAGAACGCGTCTGGCGGCAAGTTGCAGAAGGGCGGGTGCGTGTCGTTGCGGGGGCTCGTTCAGCACTTTTTCTTCCCTTTCATGAGCTTGGCTTGATTGTTGTCGATGAAGAGCACGATAGCGCTTATAAACAAGAAGAGCGCATTTTTTATCATGCGCGTGATATGGCTGTTGCACGGGGCTCTTTTGAGCATTTTCCTGTTATTTTATCTTCAGCCACACCGTCGATTGAAAGCCAAGCCAATGTTTTAAAAGGGCGTTATCAAAAGGTGCATTTACCTTCCCGTTTTAAAGAAGCTGCACTTCCACAGTTGCGGGTGGTTGATATGCGCCAAGGAGGGGTGCAAAAGGGGCGCTTTATTTCCTTTGCTCTTGAAAGGGCTTTAAAACAAACGCTTGATAAGGGCGAACAAGCTCTTCTTTTTCTTAATCGTCGTGGTTATGCACCTTTGACTTTATGCCGAATTTGCGGACATCGTTTTCATTGTACCGATTGTTCAAGTTGGTTGGTAGAACATCGTGCGCAAGGGCAACTGAAATGTCATCATTGTGGATATCATGAACCACTTCCTGAAGCCTGTCCTGAATGCGGAACCTTAGATCATCTCGTGGCTTGTGGACCGGGTGTGGAAAGAATTGCCGAAGAAACACAAATGCTTTTTCCTCAAGCGCGATCATTGATCCTTTCAACAGATCTCAAAGGAGGGATTGGGAAGTTGCGAAGCGAATTACAAGCCATTGCAAATGGCGATATGGACATTATTATTGGAACACAGTTGGTTGCTAAAGGACATCATTTTCCCAAGCTCTCTCTGGTTGGCGTTATTGATGCTGATCTTGGTCTTGCCAATGGCGATTTACGCGCAAGTGAACGTACCTATCAGCTGCTTTCTCAAGTTACCGGAAGAGCAGGGCGTGTGGGATTGAAAAGTTTAGGATTATTGCAAACTTATCAACCAGATCATCCGGTCATCAAAGCCTTACTTGCATGCCAGCCAGAAGATTTTTACACACGTGAGATTGCAGCACGTCAGCATTATCATTTGCCTCCCTATGGGCGGCTTGCCTCTTTGATCGTGTCTGCACAACAGCGCCAAGCAGCAGAACATTATGCGCGCGCATTGCGTCAGGCAGCGCCACGGGAAAAAAATATCTCGGTTATGGGACCAGCAGAAGCGCCTTTGGCTTTGGTTCGGGGGCGTTATCGTTTTCGGCTTTTGCTGCAAGGACAGCGTTCTTTTGATATACAAGGGTTTATACGTGCAATGCTTAGCGGTACACCCAAAATGCCCAGTTCCGTTCGGGTTCAAATTGATATTGATCCGCAAAGTTTTTTCTAAAACCAGTATCGCATAAAGTGAAGGTCTCTTTGCTTAAGGTGCTTTACTTGAACTCTTATATTATTCAGAATAAGCATCCAAGCAGCAAAATATGATACATGTATTGCATTAAGTAGAGCCACGGGAAAAAATATCTTTGTTATAGAACCAGCAGAAGCGCCTCTCTTCTTCGAGGGCACTATCATTTCGGCTTTTACTTCTTTTTTGTATGAGGGACAGTATTCTTTTGATAGGCGGATTCTTTTTATAAGGGCTGAAAATGCTTAGCTGTACACCCAAAATACCCAATTCTATTCGCGTTCAAATTGATCTATGCTTTTTCTAAATCAGTGCAATATAGTGCCATATAAAGTGAAGCTATGCGGGCTTAATGAAGGGCGTGATTTTGATAAAAAAATTTGAAAAGAGAGAATTTGTCGATATTTGAAGCTTGTCCGGTATGAAAAATGATATATTATCATTATAAATCAATGTTTTGTATATTTAAAGAGTGTGCTTACAAGAAAATATTACTTGGTGAAATTTTTTAAAAGGAGTGGGTATTTGAAGAAAAAAGAGCAATGTTTTCTTTAATTTTTAGGAGGATATTCATTATTTTTTCTTTCTTATCAGTTTGAAATAATAGACTTTTTCAATCGCAGCTGCATCTCATTAAAGGTCTTGTGGTGATAAAGGGAGTGTTTTTGGGAGAAGAAGTATTTTATTATGGTGGCAAGGGCATTTGAAGAAAAATCAAAGAGAGTGAAAAAATCGCTCAGAGAATGTCAAAAAGAGGCATAAAAAAACTGTGATGCCATCCTGTATATCTAAAAAAAATGCTTTTCAAAAATATTTTGAATATTTTATTAAAATTTTTAAAAAGCAGCGATTTGTGGTGTTGCGAGTCGGCTATGTCTATGCTAGAAACCAAGTGATTTTTGTTCTAGGTTTTAAGAAAAAGATTCTTAAGATTGAGAATGTCTGTTTCATTTCATCTGATAACTATCAGAGAGTCGCTCAAGGGAAAGAGGCGGTATTTCGTGTCGGATTCATTTTCTCTCATACCGCTGCCGTTGGTAGATCAACGCTATGCGCAAGCGCTTTTTGATTGCGTTCAAGAAGCCGGAAACGTTGAAAAGGTTGAAAAGGCAGTAGAGGATCTTTTACTTGTTTTGGAGCATAAGGATTTAAAACGCTTTGTGCTTAGTCCATTCTTTTCAGTTAAAGAGCAAATTAAGGTGATGCAATCTGTTTGTGCAAACATCAAATTTGCTGATAAAAACGCAGGGCAGGTCATTGGTAATTTTTTACGCGTTATTGCAACAAACCGTAGGCTTAGTGCCGTATTTGGTATTTTACGTGCTTTCCAGCATTGTGTTGCACGCGCTCGTAGGCAGGTTACTGCGCAAATTGTTTCTGCGCGCCCCTTAAGTTCTCAACAAAGACAAGAGTTGTGTGAGGCTTTGGAAGGTGTTGTTGGAGGAAAAGTCTTGCTGCACATCATTGTGGATCCAACAATTCTTGGTGGATTAATCGTTCGTGTGGGGTCGTCTCAAATTGATACGTCTCTTCTCACAAAATTGTCTTCACTTAAGCTTGCATTGAAAAAAGAGGTCAGCTGATGGATATTAGACCATCTGAAATTTCAAAAATTCTAAAAGAGCAAATCAAAAACTTTGACCAAAAGGCTGAGGTTTCAGAAATTGGTTGGGTTCTCTCTGTAGGGGATGGTATTGCTCGCGTTTATGGTTTGGATAATGTCCAAGCAGGGGAAATGGTCGCCTTTCCAAACGGTGTGCGTGGTATGGCACTCAATTTGGAAGTTGATAATGTTGGTGTGGTCATTTTTGGCTCAGATCGTGATATTCGTGAAGGTGATTGTGTAAAGCGGTTAGGTGCTATCGTCGATGTTCCTGTGGGGCCGGCTTTGCTTGGGCGTGTGGTTGATGCGTTGGGAAACCCTATCGATGGTAAGGGGCCCATTAAAGCAACAGAGCGTCGTCGTGTCGATGTTAAGGCTCCTGGAATTATTCCGCGTCAGTCTGTCCATGAACCGATGTCGACCGGATTGAAAGCGATTGACGCACTCATCCCTATTGGACGGGGGCAGCGTGAATTGGTGATTGGTGATCGCCAAACAGGAAAAACAGCAATTTTGCTCGATACATTTTTAAACCAAAAACCTTTTCATGAAAAAGGGGCTGGACGAGAGCAAGACAAAGTTTATTGTATTTATGTGGCTATCGGTCAAAAACGTTCGACTGTGGCACAATTCGTTAAAGTTTTAGAAGAACGTGGAGCGCTGGAATATTCTATTATTGTTGCAGCGACCGCTTCTGATCCAGCACCACTGCAATTTATTGCACCTCTTGCTGGGTGTGCTATGGGTGAGTATTTCCGTGATAATGGGCAACATGCTTTGATTGGTTATGATGACTTGTCAAAACAGGCGGTGGCGTATCGTCAAATGTCTCTTTTATTGCGTCGTCCTCCAGGTCGTGAAGCTTATCCGGGAGATGTTTTCTATCTGCATTCGCGTCTTTTAGAGCGGGCTGCGAAGTTGAATGCGGAAAATGGATCTGGGTCGTTGACAGCTTTGCCAGTTATTGAAACGCAAGCAAATGATGTTTCTGCCTATATTCCTACAAATGTGATTTCGATTACTGATGGACAAATTTTTCTAGAGACTAATTTGTTTTATCAAGGAATTCGTCCTGCTGTAAATGTTGGTCTTTCTGTATCGCGTGTTGGTTCTGCTGCACAAATTAAGGCGATGAAGCAAGTTGCTGGCTCGATTAAAGGTGAATTGGCGCAATATCGTGAAATGGCAGCTTTTGCGCAGTTTGGCTCTGATTTGGATGCGTCAACCCAGCGTTTGTTAAATCGGGGTGCGCGCTTGACAGAGCTGTTGAAGCAGCCACAATTTTCTCCACTCAAAACAGAAGAACAGGTGGTGGTTATTTTCGCGGGTGTGAATGGCTATCTTGATGCTTTGGCGGTTTCTGATGTTGCGCGGTTTGAGCAGGGGCTTTTGGTGCTTTTGCGGAGTGATTATCAAGATCTCTTAAAGGCAATTGCTGAGCAAAAGCAAATAACAGATGAGCTGAAAGATAAGTTGATAACTGTTCTTGATACTTATGCGAAAAATTTCTCGTGATGAATTGATGGAATGCTTGAATGGCTTCACTAAAAGATCTTAGAGACCGTATCGCTTCGGTTAAAGCAACACAAAAGATTACCAAAGCTATGCAAATGGTTGCAGCGGCAAGGTTGCATCGTGCTCAAGAGGCAGCGCAGTCTGCACGCCCTTATGCGAAGAAAATGGCTGATATTTTGACCAGTGTTGCTGCTGATGTAGATGGTGTTGATGCGCCTGCTCTTATGCGTGGTACGGGGCGCGATGATGTGCATCTTTTGGTGGTGTGTACTGCTGAGCGCGGTTTGTGTGGTGCTTTTAATGTGCAAATTGCTCGTCGTGCACGTGAACAGATTAAGGCATTGTTGGCGGCTGATAAAATAGTAAAAATTATCACTGTGGGTAAAAAGGGCGCGGATATTTTATCGCGTGATTACAAAGGTTTGATAATTGACCATATCGATTTGCATGCTGTAAAGCGAATTGGTTTTGCAGAGGCAGTGATGATTAGTCAACGGATTGTTGATTTATTCAATGAAGGCGCTTTCGATGTCTGTACGCTGTTTTATTCTGAATTTGTTTCCGTAATTAATCAGCGTCCAACAGCTTTGGGTTTGATTCCAATGGTTGCTCCAAAAGCAGCTGTTGGGGCAATAGATGTTGTGGAGCAAACCGATCATAACACAGGTTCACAATCGATTGTTTATGAATATGAACCTGATGCTGCGTCTCTTTTAGAGGCCCTTGTACCACGTAATCTTTCGGTGCAAATCTTTCGGGCTTTGCTGGAAAATGTTGCTGGTGAAATGGGCGCCAAGATGACAGCTATGGATAATGCATCGCGCAATGCGGGTGAAATGATTAGTAAATTGACGGTGGCTTATAATCGTCAACGTCAAGCACAGATTACGACAGAATTGATCGAAATTATTGCGGGCGCTGAAGCGCTTTAAATGGAGAAGGTAAGAATTGATGGTAAAAGCAGTAACCTCAAGCAAAGGAACAGAAAAAGGTGAAAAAAAGAAACCAGCTGCTCGTTCCGGCGTGAAAAAAGCCGCTTCGAAATCTCAAGTGGATGTAAAGGCTTCCTCTGTACCTGCGCGTGATGCAGCTAAAGATACACCTGTAAAAAAAGATACATCCGCAAAAAAAGAAGAGCATGCAAAAGGCGCTGTTGGTGAAATCAAGCAGATTATTGGTGCTGTCGTTGATGTGCAATTTGAAGGTGAATTGCCAAATATTCTCAACGCTTTGGAAACAGAGAATTTAGGTAATCGCTTAGTATTAGAAGTTGCGCAGCATTTGGGTGAAAATACTGTGCGTACGATTGCTATGGATACGACTGATGGTTTGATGCGGGGCCAAAAGGTTGTGGATACAGGCACACAAATTAGCGTTCCTGTAGGAGAAGCAACGTTGGGACGTATTATGAATGTGATTGGGGAACCGGTGGATAATGTGGGACCAATCGCTTCAACCAAAACACGTTCTATTCACCAAGAGGCACCTGAATATGTTGAACAATCGACTGTTTCGGAAATTCTTGTCACCGGTATTAAAGTCGTGGATTTGTTAGCCCCTTATTCTAAAGGAGGTAAAATTGGCTTGTTTGGTGGTGCTGGTGTTGGAAAAACCGTTCTCATTATGGAGCTTATAAACAATATTGCAAAGGCACATGGTGGCTATTCTGTATTTGCTGGTGTGGGAGAACGTACACGTGAAGGAAATGATCTTTATTATGAAATGATCGAAAGCCGCGTGAATGTGAATCCAAAAGAGAATAATGGTTCAACGGAAGGGTCAAAGTGTGCCCTTGTTTACGGGCAAATGAATGAACCACCAGGAGCGCGTGCGCGTGTGGCTCTTTCAGGATTGACAATTGCAGAAAGTTTCCGTGATGAAGGACAAGATGTTCTCTTCTTTGTGGATAATATTTTCCGTTTCACGCAAGCAGGAGCTGAGGTGTCTGCTCTTTTAGGGCGTATTCCTTCTGCTGTGGGGTATCAGCCAACTTTGGCAACAGATATGGGGGCGTTGCAAGAACGTATTACTAGTACAAAAACAGGCTCTATTACTTCCGTTCAGGCAATTTATGTTCCGGCAGATGACTTGACGGATCCGGCGCCGGCAGCGTCTTTTGCTCATTTGGATGCAACAACTGTTCTTTCGCGCTCTATTGCGGAAAAGGGGATTTATCCAGCGGTTGATCCGCTTGACTCTTTCTCGCGTATGTTGGATCCATTGATTGTGGGGGAAGAGCATTACACTGTTGCTTGTCAAGTGCAAACCATTTTACAACGTTATAGAGCGCTTCAGGATATTATTGCTATTCTTGGAATGGATGAACTTTCTGAAGATGACAAATTGCTGGTGGGGCGGGCACGTAAAATTGAACGTTTCCTTTCGCAACCTTTCCATGTTGCGGAAGCCTTTACTGGTTCGCCGGGGAAACTCGTTCCTTTGGAAGAGACAATCAAAGGCTTTAAGGGGCTTTGTGCTGGCGATTACGATGATTTACCAGAAGCTGCTTTTTATATGGTTGGTTCGATTGATGAAGCACTTGAAAAAGGAAAGCGTCTCATGGCAGAGGCTTCTTAGTAAGAAGCTTCTTATTCAAGAGAAAACTGTCATGGGTATTTTTCGTTAAAAAGGACGAGTCGTTGGAGAAAACGGAGAGTCCTTATATCGGGTATTGTGGAGACTTTTGTGGAAAACAATAGAGAAGAGCATTTTTTATTTGAGCTTGTATCGCCTGAAAAAATTGTGTTTTCAGAGCAGGTCGTGTCTGTTGTTCTTCCTTCAGCCTCAGGTTATTTGACAGTTATGGCGCATCATGCGCCATTGGTGGCAAGTATTGTGTTGGGCAGTGTTCGTGTTCGCACCTCTGTGGGTGAAAAATTATTTGTTGTATGCGGGGGTGTTGCAAATATTACCTTTTCAGGCTGCTCTTTATTGGTAGAGCACGTTGTGGCTGTAGAGAATCTTTCTTTTGATGTATTAGAACAGCAGATTTTGCAGATTCAAGCGACGTTAGAAGGAGGGACAAGTGATGAGGACAATCATAAAATAGAGGCTTTTTTCCAGCAGTTGTCAGCTGATGGTGCTGTGTTGATAGAAGCGTAGCAGAGTATACAGGAAAAGATGACATGAGCGGAAAAAAGAGTACGGTTGTGTCTGCTAAAAGGAGTGCAAAACCTTTTCCTCATCCTGGTCGTGTCTTTGCGGGACCTTTGCCAAAGTGCTTTGTTTATATTTTTGCTTCTCTTATTTTGCAATGGGCTTATGGTTTAGGGGCTAATATTGTTCAGTCTAACATTGTCCATCTTACGGGTGATTTTCATGCAACTTTGGCCGAGACGACATGGCTGGTAGCGGCTTATATGGCGCCAAATGTGAGTGTAGCGATTATGTTGATCAAAATCCGCTATCAATTTGGGCTGCGCGCTTTTGCTGAATTATCAATTCTTGGCTTTGTTTTGGTTTGCGTGTTGCAGCTCTTTGTTACGGATTTGCGTTCTGCATTGATTATTCGCTTTTTTGCTGGGATTGCTGCTGCTCCTTTGGCTTCGCTTGCGCTGCTTTATATGATGGAGGCTTTTGCTCCAGCAAAGAAGTTTACTGTTGGTCTTAGTTTGAATTATATGAATGCGGCTTTAGCGGCACCTTTATCACGTTTGATTTCTCCTGATTTGCTGGAAAATGGTGGTTTTTCCAGTCTTTCCGCTCTGGAAATGGGGTTGGTTCTTATCAGCTTGGTCTGTATCTATACTTTGCCTCTTACTCCTGTTGTGCGTAGTAAGGTTATTCAAAAATTAGATTGGATAAGCTATGGTTTGATTGCTCTTGGTCTTGGATTAAATGCTGTGATCATGTCTGTTGGCATATTGTATTGGTGGTATGAAGCACCATGGATTGGTTGGGGGCTCGCACTTGCTATTTTATCGTTGGCTATTGCTATTATTATTGAGCTTAATAGAGAAAAACCGTTGATTGATCTCCGTTGGATTTTCAGTAAAGAAATGGTCCAATCTGTTTTTATTTTATTTATTTTTCATGTTTTTTTATTGGAGCGGTCAAATTTGCCCGTAGGGTTTTTTAATCTTTTTGGTTTGCTCAATCGTGAGATGGCGCCCATGTATCTTGCGGTGACATTAGGGATTCTGTTAGGGGGGGCTGTTTGTGTCTTTTTTTTACGGGCGGGGCGTGAGGATTATTTTTATTTGTTGTCTTTGGGTTGTTTGGCGTTAGGAGCTTATTTAGATAGTCATGTAAACCATTTAACGCGCCCACAAGATATGATGTTGAGCCAAGGGTTGGTGAGTTTTAGTTATGCACTTTTTTTGCCTCCTGCTCTTTTCAAAGGGTTTGTGATCGCTGGTGAGCGAGGACCGCGTTACGTTTTAAGTTTTATTGCTGTTTTTTTGCTAACGCAAGTGACAGGGGGATTGATGGGGTCGGCTTTTTTTGGCAGCCTTCAGTTTTATTTTGCCCATAAGAACTTTGAGTCCTTAACACAAAATATTATTATTACTGATCCGCTTATTTCTGGTGAGATGAATACTTTATTTTCGCCTTCTTATGGTGTTTCTGTTCCCAATGGCTTGAGAAGTGAGCAGGGTACTTCTATGTTGATAGAGAAATTTAAGTTAACAGCAAATATTTTTGCTTATGATGACGTTTTTCGGCTTTATTTTTATATTTCAATGGTTGTATTCGTTATTTTTCTTGCCACAATGATTGTTAAGTCATGCTCTTTGCGTGCATTAGAAAAGTAGAGTAATGTCATAAAAAGAGGGGTGCAAAAAAATGATAAAAAAATTACGGTCAAAAGCTACGATTGTTGCATTCCTATCGGGCATTACGGGTGTTTTGCTGATTTTGTGGGCTTGGAGGCTTCCTCCTTTTGTGAGTAACATTCAAATAACGGATAATGCTTCTATTAAGGGCAATGTTACTCTGGTTAGTTCACAGATCTCTGGGGTAATCGCACGGATTTATGTGCAAGATTATCAACGCGTTGAAAAGGGAATGCTGCTTTTTGAGCTCGATGATTCTCTTTTTCGGCAGCAGCTTGCACGGGCACAGGCTGTTCTCGATTCAAAAAATGCAAAACTGGCAAGTATTGAATTACAAGCACAGCTTTTGCAGGGCGAAATTAATACAGCAGAGGTGGAATTGGCGCGTTCACGAGCATTTTCCAATGTTGTTCCAGATAGTAAAAAGTTAGGTTTTGGTGATGCGGCAAGTTCTGTTTCGCGTCCTCTTTCACAACTCTTGACAGCTCTCGAAACAAAACGCCAATTGCAAAAACAATTGGATCTTGAACGGCAAAGTTTACAGTCAGAAATTGCGGGAGCGAAGGTGAGTGTTGAGTTGGCAAAACTTAATCTCGATCACACAAAGATTTTATCTCCTCGAACAGGCTATATTGGATTAGTTGGAGCGCGGGTAGGGCAATATGTTATGCCAGGGACACAATTGGTCTCTGTTATTTCTGATGATATTTGGATTATTGCTAATTATAAGGAAACGCAACTTTCTCAGATGCGTGTGGGACAACCGGTTGTTTTTTCTGTTGATGCATTGAACAACAAAAAGTTAACAGGGCGTGTGGTTCGTTTTGCACCTGCTACAGGCTCAGAATTTTCATTGTTAAAAACGGATACGACAATTGGTAATTTTATCAAAATTGCGCAACGTATTTCAGTACGGATTGCTTTAGATCCTGGGCAGGAAGGGATTGAAAAACTCATTCCTGGCATGTCCGTAGTTACCTATGTAGATACTTCGCAGCGAGTCGATTCTGGAGGATGAAATTTTGGGTTTTTTCAGTTTAATTTTTGCGTCATTTACTTATAGCAAGTGGTTGTTTACATTGGAAGATTTCGTTTGGTTTGCTATACTACATGTTTTAAAGCTCTTAGGCTTCTTATACTTTTATGTCATGATGTAAAATAATGTTCCTTAGAATATTAAAGCGCATGCATCTTTACTCACTTCCATTTCTTTTGAACTAACTCAGTAGGGGGGGTGGAGTATTGGAAGCTTTGCTTGTGGTTTTGCACAACACTGTCCTTTGAGGTGTGGTGTCACCGCATGTTTGGAAGATGGGGGTAGGGGGAAGCCAGATAAAAAATTGGATTATAGACTGGGTCGGATGGGAAACTTATCCTTTTGGGTGAGGACGTAAAGTTAGGAGAAAGACGTAAAGTTTATATTTTGTAAACCATAAAAATGCCCGTTTTGAGGCGGGCATTAAAAGGGAAGGTTATTGGTTGTGTTATTAATTTTTACGGATCAGTAAGAAGCTTACTAAAACGACTCCTGCTGCTAATGCGAGGGTTTTTTTAGGATTTTCTTTCGCTTTTTTCTTTAATTCTGTAGCATGTTCGTTGAGGTGATAAAGTGCGTGACGGCCTTTTTGTTTCCATGTGTTAAACAGCTCAGAAATGTTTTCAAAGCTATCATTTTGAAAACTCCAATGATTTACGGGGACCAGCTCTCTTTTTAATTGTGCTATACGTTTTTTAATTTTAGCATTTTTTCTATGGGGTGAAAATAGACACATTTATTGACTCCTTCATGTGTTAAATTGTTGCGTGACAGTTGGAATTGTGTTTGGGGTTTTGCTATAACGGCTTGAACATTGAAAGGTTGCATTGATAATGCCGCGCGTGGGTGAGATAAGAATTAAAAGTTTGGGTTTAATGAGGCATTTCTTAATGTACTTGAGTTCATTTCGTGATGGTGTTTGTTAAGGATGTAAGGTAAAAATTTTTACAAAATGGTGTAAGATTCATTCATAAAGATGGTGGGCGATGTCTTCATTTTTTTGTTTGTTTAAAGTGTTGGGATAGCTTTTGGCACTTGAAATAGTTTATAAGGAGTTTTTATCTATCTATTCTCTTGTGGCTGTAGGGAGTGGTATTGATTGATTCAATTAAGAAGATTTAAAATGAGGAAATCTTACGATATTTGGGGTTGCTATTCAAATTTGTAAAAAATAGATTATTATAAATCAATATGTTGGATTAATTTGGCGATGTCTTTCATGCATTTTTAAAAATTGCGCTTTGATAGGCGTTATCTGTTGTGTTGTAAAACATTGTTTTGTGGTGACGTTGATTAAGGTATCGGCATGCAACTTAAAAATACAGTATTGTCTCTGTTTTGTTTCAGTTTCTTTTTGAAGCAACCAAGTGTAGAAGTATAAACTTGAACAGAAGTAGTAGAACTTATCCGGTGCGTCTATAGAATGAATCTACCTATGAATTGTATTGCATCAGTGTTAGTAGGTAGAACCTTTTGAGAGCAATCTGTTAAGATTGGTGGGCGGTGTAATTTTCGTCCTTTGAAGCGCGGAGGAAGTCAATGTAAATAATGATTGATAGCGCAGGTTTTAAAAATTTGAGGACTTGATGAGTACGACCTATTTTTTATCTAAACCACTTGAGCGTCGTCGATCTGTTGGTGTTGCTGTTGGTGATGTGATTATTGGGGGGCAGAGCCCGATAGTTGTACAGTCAATGACCAATACAGATACCGCTGATGTTGATGCAACTGTTTCTCAAGTAGCTGCTCTTTGGCAAGCTGGTTCACAATTGGTTCGAATTACTGTTGATCGCGATGAAGCGGCGGCAGCTGTACCAAAAATACGGGAGCGATTGGAGAGGTTAGGATTTTTTATCCCATTGGTGGGGGATTTTCATTATATTGGCCATAAGCTTTTATCAGAGCATCCTGCGTGTGCTGAGGCGCTTGCAAAATATCGCATCAATCCTGGAAATGTTGGTTTTGGCGCAAAAAAAGATCGTCAATTTGCAGAAATTATTGAGATTGCTTGTCGGTATCATAAACCTATTCGCATTGGCGTGAATTGGGGCTCTCTTGATAATGCGTTGTTAACACGGCTTATGAATGAAAATGCACAGCAAGAAAATCCTTTATCGGTTGCTGAAGTGATGCGGGAAACTGTTGTGCAGTCTGCTCTGCAATCGGCTCTTTGGGCTGAAGAGATGGGATTGGGACGTGATAAAATTATTCTTTCTGCTAAAGTGAGTGATGTCCAAGATCTTATTGCTGTTTATACCACCTTGGCGGCGCGTTGTGATTATGCTCTTCATTTGGGATTAACGGAAGCTGGGATGGGAACAAAGGGCATTGTTGCTTCTTCGGTGGCTTTGGGTATTTTATTACAGCAAGGGATTGGTGATACGATACGAATTTCCTTAACACCAAAACCTGGTGGTGATCGGACACGAGAAGTAAAGGTGGGGCAAGAACTTTTGCAAGTGATGGGGTTTCGGCAATTTTTGCCTGTTGTTGCGGCTTGTCCTGGTTGTGGGCGCACAACCTCAACGGTCTTTCAACAATTGGCACAAAAAATTGAAGCAGATTTATACAAAAATATGCCTGTTTGGCGTGAAAAATACCCTGGCGTTGAAAGCTTGAAGGTTGCTGTGATGGGATGTATCGTCAATGGACCGGGGGAGTCAAAGCATGCGGATATTGGAATCTCTTTGCCTGGAGTGGGGGAAAGTCCTGCGGCACCTGTTTTTATTGAGGGACAAAAGGTAAAAATTTTACGGGGTGATCACATTGCTGAAGAATTTGAAGCGCTTTTGAGTGATTATATTCATACACGCTTTGGGCAAGGTTGAGGTAAAAATCGCATAAGGTTGAAGTAAAAAGGGTGTGTCGTTTTTTTTAAACAAGCTGTCTTCAATGTGAAGATGGTGCTGTTGTATGCTGCTTTAGCTATGGTCAATACTGTTGTTGGTTGCTTATTATTTTAGGTAAAACCAGATGATATGCCTGTTTTAGAATCAGAAGCTTATGAAGGATATTAATGAGTTTGAGTGTGTTAAGACTATTAAGCAAAACGATATGAATACTTTAAATAGATCCGTAAATGTTGTTGCTGGTTTTTTGGCTGCTCTTGAGACAGTAAAATATTTAACGGATTCTTCAAATATCAAATTATAGAAAGAACATTGTTTATTGATTTTTCAGGCATTTTCCCAGCATTTTTTTGGGTATCAAATTGATAGGATTGGAAATCCTTATAGCGATTATAGTCCTATTTGTCGTAAAATGTAAGCTTTTATATTGATATAAAATGATGTATACGGGTGCCTTTTTTGGCGTTATTGGGGGAGTGCATGACAAGTATATTAGCGTTTGGCTTTTTATTTAACGGTATAAGGATTTTAACTGGCGCCTTTATTGTCTTTTATATGCTTGAAAAAGGCTTAACGCTTATTGATATAGGTGTCATTAAGTCGTTTCAGGCTTTTATTATGATGGTTACCGATATTCCTCTGGGATATTTTGCTGATCGAAAAAGTTATAAAATATCGATCGTTTTGGCAGCGGCTTTTGCTGCCACATGGCTCTTTCTCATGGGATTTTCTACAAGCTTTTATGGTTTTCTTTTGGCAGAAACTTTTAATGCCTTATCGCTGACATTAATTGCTGGAGCCTATAATGCTTTACTTGTTCAATATGCAAAAGAAAAATTGACATCCACTAAAAAAGTGCTTGGTTCCAGCTCTCAATATAATTACATCGGCATGTTTATATTCAGTTTAATCGGGGCATATTTTGCTGATTATTCGAGCCAATATATATGGTATATCGCGGCGTTTTTAATGTTGATGACAACACTATTTGGTTTGTTTTTTCTTGATGACTTGAAGGGGGAGAAAAAACCAAATAAAGCGAATTCTCTCATTTGTGAAGCTAAGGAGATGTTATCTATTTTTATTAAAGTTCCTTATATCTCTTTATGCTTTTATTTTTCATTGATTTTTTTCAATATATTCTCGCAGTATTGGCAGTGGATATTTAAAGATCATAATATTAATGTCACTTATTTTGATCTTGGTGTGACATTTTCATTGATATTGCTCTCTCAGCTCTTGGCTAGTTTTCTCTTTACAAAACTAAGTGAAAGAGTGAATTTTATTTTACTGTTGTTTCTTTCGGCTTTACTGATTTCTACAGTCGCTTTCTTTGAACCAAGAAAAGAAATGGCTGTCATTTTAGTCTGTATGATTTTTTATCTCATTAAGTATACATATCTTCGTGTAGAAGTTATCTTGCACGATAGTATTAGTGATCATTTCAGGGCTACATATGAATCTTTCTTGTCAACCGTTGGGAGATTTAGCTTATTGGTATTTTTTTACATGAGTGCGTATATGGTCAATATATTTGGCTTTTTCTCACTCGTTTATATTTTTGCTATTTATTTATTGATTTACTTGTTGGCGGTATTTTTTTTAGAAGGAACTCTCAAAAAAGTTCAGTGAAAATATTAACTTATTACGATACGTATTTTATAGGGTTTCATAGTGGGGCAAGGCTTTTATTTATTAAGGCGCATCGTTGTTTTTGCATGTTGAATGAGAAAGCTGAATAGTCTCAGTTATTCTTATTTAAAATCTATGTATGTTGAAGCAATCAAAGTCATCTGCTTGTACGTTATAAGTGGGCGTGGCATAATAATCGTTAAAAGGGAAATAAAAATGCTGCTCATGAATATTGCACAAAGAGTTGCTGATAAGATTGGACGCTGATAAAGAAAATGATTGTGCCAGATTATATGCTTATTAAGGAATGGTGATGAAGCAGTTTTCCCCATTTTCATTGGTTCCTTGCTGCTAACCCTTTATCTCATTAGAGCTAATTTAAGCAGTCGGACAATTTATAGCCTGTCCTCATAAGAATTCCCGTATGATCGATTTTGATATTTTGATGATCTATTTTATTGTTGGTATATTTAGCGGATTTTACCATTGCCTCCTTTAAAATATCAATCATCTTGTTGAGATAATTTTTTTACGTTGTACATTCTCATTTTTGAGTATTTTCTCTTTGATTGTGGCGTTAGCTCTGTATTTTCTGATGTTAGAAAATACTCTTATCCAGATAATAAACTTATCTATGGAAACTTTGAATGATATCTCCCCTCGTTGAGAGGGAATAAAACCAAGTACAGAAATATTGTTGAGTACAATTTGCTATAAATAAGCCACAAGAAAACAGCATATATTGATATATTTGATAGGAATCTGTTAAGCCGTACAAATTATGGTCATTAAAAGGTAAAGCGATGAAATCGTTATCCATAACGCGTGTTGTAACATTTATAACTCTTTTTTTGTATCTGTGTTGTTGGGATGTACGCGCGTAGATAGTCTAGAGTAGTATAATAAACTTTACGAAGAATATATAAGTGAAAAATACGAGGCTTTTGAACATTTTCAAAAGCAGGAACAAGCAAGAAATTTCGTCTATAGCCGTGGCTATCAGAATATCGTACCAAAGTTTGACATTATACGGCATCGTCACATACTGATTGTTTTATGTGGACGTTTTGTTAATTTATTGCGTGGTGATTATAATGAATGGATATCAGCAGATATGTTACTCAATGTCATAAGCAGTTTGCGTTATGACTATAATTGGAGAGAAAGCGATTTTATCTGGGCTTATAATATGTCTATGAATTCTACCGACCCCATGATTGATTACGCGAAAAAGTTTCTTAATTCTTCAAGTGAAAATGGCATGAGTTTCAAAACACAAATGATTGATCTCGTGTCGAGTATGAGGACCGGTGATGATGAAAATGTTAAACAAATAGCGCGTTTTTGCATAGAGCTAAACACGATATATGACATGATGAAACCAAGAAGAATTTACAAATGACATTGAATGGATAATGAGAAAAATTCTCTCGAAGGATATTCAATGGCTATAATACTCTTGATAATCGCGGCATTTTCTTGGCCATGTTGCATGTTTTTTTATTATGGCTTCAAAAGGTGGACATATTTTCCAGCTTTTACAACAGGCATAGGTTCACTTACAATGATGCTTTTCATCTTAATAAGAAAATTGCACTTAAAGGAGGAAATTTGCACTTGGATTGAAAAAACTACTTATCACAAATTAGATTGCGCTATTATATATAATAATAAGGACTTTTTTTATCTTTCTGTTGCAATGATCATTCTCTGTTTAATCTTATCAATTTTCTTTTTATGTGATGAATTGAATAAACGAGATAAAGAGCGTGATGAATTAAAGTTGTACAGTGATCATGATTATTATTCAATTGAAGTTATTACACACTTTTGTAAATAAAAATGTTTCTGCTTTTGAAGGAGCATGCCGACACAATTATTCACTTTGCTAGCCCCTAATGTTGCGGACTGCCCTTGGCTTTTAAGACGGTTCATAAGAGGCAGTTTTTAGTCTTTTCTTTGATGTTTTGCCCCACACGGCTTTTCCCGCTTGTGACGTGCAAGCAAGTGATTTTGATTGATTTAACATACACAGATTTGAAATGAGAGAATCTTACGGTATTCAGGGTTCTTATTCAAGTTAAAAACCGCAAATTATCATTATAAATCAATGTATTATATATTTCTTGCTAAGAAAAGAGAGATCGGTAATAATATTTTTTTGGTCTTTCGTTCTATTGAAATTAATGGCTTTATTTATCCTGTTATGCCGTAACATACTGTCATTTGAGGGGTGGTGAAGGTATCTTGTTTGATACATTAAGTATTTTAAGAAGTGTATGGTGAATATTCTTAAGTCTTGTTTATTGCGTCTTTAGTTTAAGTGAATCGCATGCGTGGAAAACGAGAGAAACCTACTCGGTAGGACACTAGACTGTTTACAGAGCAGATTGGATTAAAAGACTTTGTTCTTTGAGGGTGGCATAAAAATCAAAATAGCCATTATATTCATTTTTTTCTGATATTTTAAATACGAGCTTCAAAAAAATGATGCCTAAACTAAACAACGAGCACTTTTGTAAAAATGTTTTTAGAGAGCAAGTAATACACGAGTGAATTTACAGAATGTGACCATATTTGATCTTTTACAACAAGATAGCGTGGAAAGGCATAAAAATTACGACTCTTTACTGAGGGCAGTGTACTCCTAGGGTTGGCAATAAACAACAGATGACTTTGATAAGGCTACAAAGCCAATCGGCATTTTTATTGTTTTTTGCGGGTTTATAAAATGCCTTGTTTTATTACTTATTCTGTTTATTTTTTGCCTTATCGTTAGAAGATTAAAGACATAAAGGAGAAAACGAGTTTTTCTCTTTCCGGTTGTTTTTTATTCGGCTTTAAAGCACCCACTACCCACTGTAATATCTTTTAAAACATGGTGATTACGCATTGTTTTACATTTTGTTTCTTTTAGTCTTTAATGAAAGGCATTTTTCATGCAAAATAGGATACCTAGAATGCATTTGTGTTATAAATTTACGCGGCTTGTTTTAATGAAATTCCTCTTAAGATTTGTCGCACCCATTTCATGATAAGGACTATAATGGAGATTAATGGTAATGTTTCTTGGAAAAGTCTATTATGCATTCAATAAATATGACGGTGTACACTATGTACAATAGGTGGATGAAGTTTAATTTTGGCGTATTGCACTAAAGTGTGCTGCTTGTTGGAGGGGGAGTGCTTTAGCGCCAAAAGGATGTAAGAATGCTTCTGCTTTACTGATGAGTGTATCTCGCTTTTTTTGGGTTTCTTTAATGCCGTAGAGATGAACAAAAGTGGCTTTTTGTGCCGTTTCATCTTTCCCAGCCGTTTTTCCTAGGGTTTGCGTGTTGGCGGTGACATCAAGAAGGTCATCGGTTAATTGAAAGGCTAAACCAAGATAGGTACCAAAATCAGTAAGTTTTTCAGTTAATTCTTTAGATGCATTGCCAATGATGGCACCTGCTTGGCAAGCAAAGCTTATCAGGGCTGCTGTTTTCATGTGTTGTAGAGTGATAATGTCAGTACTTTCTTGCGGTCTTTTTTCAGCTTCAAGGTCCAGCATTTGTCCACCTAACATACCGCCAAGCCCTGCCGATTGTGCAAGAGACGTGATCAGCTTGATTCTAATATCTGTAGATAAAATACTAGCTTTATGAGCAATAATTTCAAAGGCAAATGTTAAGAGGGCATTGCCTGCTAGAATTGCTGTTGCTTCATCAAATGCTATATGGACGGTGGGTTTTCCACGCCGGAGTATATCGTTATCCATAGCGGGAAGATCATCATGAATGAGCGAATAACAATGGATACATTCTAAGGCACATGCAACATCAAGAGAATGTTCTACAGGGACGTCAAAAAGTGCAGCACTTTGAATTACAAGAAAAGGACGCAAGCGTTTTCCACCGTTCAGCACACCATAGCGCATGGCTTTGATTAAGTTTTTAGGGCGTGAAATTTCACCATTTTGGATTTGATCACTTAACAGGGTATCAAGCCGTTTTTCAACGGTGTCTCTATGTTTTGCAAGAAGGGTGGTAAATTCGTGCATTCTTGCTTCCTTTGTTTTTACAAAAATGAAATTATGAAGTTTAAAGAGAAAGGTTGTCGCTTTTTCTTGTTTTCATAAATTGGCGTCGTTTTTTATTAAAAATCAACTTCTCTTTTTATCCGTATCTCTACTGTATGCGCAAATCCCTTTTTAAACCAAATAAAAATTGAATGAAGGGCTTATAAAAAAGCTTTCATTGGTGTATAAAATTCTTAAATTTTGCAGTGTTTTTGATATTCATTTGATTATTGTGACACCATTTTTGATAACAGGAAGGTCATTTTTGGTAAGAGGAGGATCATTTTGACATTGCCTCTTCTTTTTTATCAGTGTATAATATCCTCGAATTTTATGGTGTTTTAAATGAAGCATTGTCATTTTTGACATTGCTTTTTCTGTTTTAATGGATTTGGAGTGTCTTTTTATGGCTGTACCTAAACGAAAAACCTCTCCAGCGAAGAGGGGCATGCGCCGTTCGGCTGATGCTCTGAAGGCGCCGACTTATATCGAAGATAAAAATTCTGGTGAATTACGTCGTCCTCATCACATTGATTTGAAAACGGGAATGTATCGTGGGCGTTCCGTTTTAGTGGTTAAAGACTGAGCGTTTTCTTTCTTTTCCAGAGGTGAACTTCTTTTATTGCATCGATCAATACACGCTTGGGGCGTGCATTTTCGCTTTAAGGTGAATGTTGAGGTTCTCTTGCATCGTCTTCTATCGATGTGGAACAGGGGATGTATCGTGGACGTTCTGTTTTAGTGGTTAAAACTTTAGCGTTTTCTTTCTTTTCCAGTGGTAAACTTCTTTTATTTCATCGATCAATGCACGCTTGGGGCGTGCATTTTCGCTTTAAGATGAATGTTGAGGTTCTCTTGCATCGTCTTCTATCGATGTGGAACAGGGAATGTATCGTGGACGTTCTGTTTTAGTGGTTAAAACTTTAGCGTTTTATCTCTTTCAGTGGTAAGTTTCTCTTGATTCATTAGTGCATGCATTGGGTAAGATGCGTTTTTCGCTTTTTCTTGGGAACATATGTGGGATAAAGTTTTGCCGTAGAGAAATGATTCTATTGTGGGAGATGATTTTCTTGTTTTCTTGAGAGGCTATAAAGGGCTACTTGTATCAGTGTCTTTTATGATGACTTCGTTAAGAGCTTGGGTATTGATATAAGTTAGCTCAGTAATAGAATCATTTTGTATCGCACTTAATCTTTATTGATTATAGAGAGAATCCTATTAGACCGTAAAATATCGTCGTTTAAGGCAGTTGATCTATGTAAGGCTTTAAGCATATCGGTGTTTTTTATGAGAATATTTAAGGCAATGGTTGTCTATAGGCTTATATTGTGACATGTGATTCTCCTTAAAAAAATAGAGATCGACATCACATTGATTTATAAAGATCATTTGTTGTTTTGCGCCTTGAATGGAAGGTCTATCGTAGGATTTTCTCATTTCAAATCTCTCTATCTAGAATCAATCAAAACCACTTGCTTGCACGTCACAAGCGGGATGAGTGTGTGGATAAAATTTGTATAAGAAAGGACTCTTATGAATTGTCTTAAGAGCCAAGGGCTGTAGCACAACACCCACGAGCTGACAAATATAACGATGGTGCCGGCTTGCTTCTTCACAAACGTAAGAGATGGTGGTGGTCAATGGATTTACCGTTATACCTTTCCGGGGGCTGCGAAATGGGTTTGGGTGCCTTGAGAGATGTTTCTTTAAAACAAGCCCGTGAATTGGCAACTGGGTGGCGGGCTGTTTTACGTGAGGGGCGTGATCCCATTAAAGAACGTGAGAAACAAAAGCGTGAGGCAATGCGCAATCTCCATTATTTAAAAAATATTGCTTTAGATGCTTTTGAAAGCCGTAAAGCTGAATTAAAAAATGATGGTGAGGCGTGTGATTGGTTTTTACACTGACGCCTTTATATTCTCCCCAAATTAGGTTGTCTGCCCGTTTCAGAGATTACGCAAACTGAGATACGCAATACGCTTTCTCCCATTTGGCATGCAAAAGCTGGAACAGCTCAGACAGCACTGAAGCGTCTTAATCTTTGTCTTAAACATGCGGTTGCATTAGGGTTTGGATGTTGATTTACAAGCAACGATAAAAGCACGCGCGCTCTTAAGGTAAGCAACGTCATAAAACGTAAAATAGACCAGCTATGGATTGGAAAGATGTCCCTGCTTTTTATCAGTTACTCTGTAAAACACAAAACATAACACAACTGGCTTTGCGTTTGCTTATCCTGACAGGCGTTCATACTAATCCTTTGCGTCATATTCGTGAAGATCAGATTGAAGATGATATCTGGACAATTCCTGCTGAGAATATCCAATCTTTAGCGGTTTGTTTGAAACAGAGATTGAGACTTTTAAGAGTTCTATGAATCATTCTAGATTTTATGTGTCCGATTGGAGTAAGAATATTGCGTATATCTCGTAATCTCTGAAATGAGAAACCTCATTTGGGAAAAATATGAAATTGAAAGGGCAATGCTAACGTTCATTTTTATTGTTATTTTTTAAGTTAATTTTACAGCTTTCAAAAGTATTTGGAATGCCTTTTACAGAATGGAGATGATGGTTTTAGTTCATGCTTTTTTTATCGCGTTTTTTAATGGGGGGAATGCTTCTCATGCAAAATAGAGTGCCCAAGACAAAATATGCTTATGTTGTACTGTCACGCTTTTTTTAAAAGGAATATTTTTCAATATTTGTGGCATCCATTTTATGACGGTGTTTTTGAATGTTCCAATGGTTTTGTAGAAGGGGGTAAATGGTAAAGTTTCGGTGTAGTGTATAAACGGCACTATGATCTTTACGCTTAATAAAAAAGCAAGCCTGCAGCCTTACACATCTTGCCAGATTCCAATGTTGGTATATCCTTTGGTGCTTGAGACAGTGTCTCGCTCTTTTTGTACAGTTTTTACCCACAGATCAGCTCCGCTTGTGATTGACAAGCAAGTGATTTGATTAATTCAACATGAGAGCAATTTGAAATGAGTAATCTTACCATATTCAAGATTCTAATTTAATATGAATAATGCTAGATTATGATGATTAATCAGTTTGTTATCTATGAAGAAAGAAAATAAGGAGGAGGAATTTGTCGAAAAGTTAGATTGTTTATAGATTGGCGCTGGTTAAGAAACTTTGTCCTTAAGGGCAGAGAGGATGTTAAAAAATAAAACCAGCTTTTCGCTGGTTTTATCGAAATATCATCATTATGATGAAAGAGTGTATTATGCAGCGTAGACAGCTTTACTGTTTTCATCTGTTTCTTCTCTCTCAGTTTTAAACTCGCGTTCCGGCTTGTTGGAGAGATGCATCTCTATGAGATTGATAGCTTCTGTTTCAGAAAGACTATTGATAACCGCAATTTCACGGGCCATTCTTTCAAGAGCAGCTGTATAAAGTTGGCGCTCAGAGTAAGATTGTTCAGGCTGTAGATTAGAGCGGAAAAGATCACGGACCACTTCGGCGATACAAATAAGATCTCCTGAGTTGATTTTAGCATCATATTCTTGTGCACGACGTGACCACATGGTCCGTTTAACGCGTGCTTTTCCACGTAAAACTTTTAAGGCACGTTCGACAGAATCACTAGCAGATAATTTACGCATTCCAACGGAAAGGGCTTTTGCAATGGGGACTTTGACATCCATCTTATCTTTCGCGAAATGAATGACAAAAAGTTTTAATTTATGTCCTGCAACTTCTTGATCTTCAATCGCTATAATTTGTCCTACTCCATGCGTAGGGTAGACGATATATTCAGAGGTTGCAAATTCTTTGGTCTTGGAAGACGTTCCATGTTGGGATGCCATATTTTAGTTTACTCCCTTATGATCAACAAATGTATCGGAAAACAGGTTATAAACCTGAGGGTTGAGTTTTCTTTAACCAAGTATATTGTACCAATTAAGTGAGCATAAAAGCCGAGTACTTTTAAATCAAAAAAAAATACACCGCTTTACTATAACAAGCAAAGAAAAATACTTAGAAAGATGATCATGTTAAAATAACACTAACATCAAAATTTAAAAGAATCAATCATTTCGCTTAAGGATTTTTTATTTTTACAAGAGAAGTCTTTCAATCGTTGAAGGAGGAGAGTGTACACTTTATCATTACTCTTCGCCACTTCCTGGATTTTCTGAAAAATACTTTTCTAATTTATTTGGAACACCATCCATTTCTTTTGCTTGAGGAAGAGGATCTTTTTTGGTGGTTAGATTAGGCCATTTGTTTGCATAATGAAGATTGAGTTCTAACCACTTTTCTAATCCTGGTTCTGTATCAGGTAAAATCGCTTCTGCTGGGCATTCTGGCACGCAAACACCACAATCGATGCATTCATCGGGGTGAATAACAAGCATATTTTCCCCTTCATAAAAACAATCAACTGGGCAGACTTCAACGCAATCCGTATATTTGCAGTGAATGCAGTTGTCGGTTACTACGTGGGTCAAGATCAAACTCCATTTGTTACTTTAATTCTCTTTAGAGGAAAGTGTGTGCGTGTTTTTATGATTGGTGAGTTGATCGCGTAGTACAGCTAGTTTCGCAAAAGGTGAATCAGGATTAAGGCGCTTTTCTTTTTGAAAGGGCTTATGATTTGCATGTTTCCCTTGGGATTTGTGGAACTTATGAGAGCGTTTTGCTTGTGATGGTGCTTCTTGAGGGGAATTTTCATTTTTGTATTCCGCTTTTTTTACAGCGTTCTTCGATTTATTTTGCCACTTATTTCCTAATTTATCACGTTTTTTTTGTGCATGGTGGGGAAATTGATGCTTATAATGCCATAACAAAATAACTTTATCTTCTTCTGTAGAGCGAGGGGATTTGGCAAAATTCCCAACAGGTTCAGCTGCTGGTAAACGATTGGTTTTATGGAGATGTTTTTCAATACCAGAGGATGAAGTGTTTGGGAATGAGGTATTTTTTTCTTCTCGTGTTGTTTCTAAATCGCTTACTGTTTGCCATTGACTTCCAACGCATTCTGCTGCAGGAACATCTTGCATTGCCCTATTGACAGGGGAAGAGGCTTGGTGTGCAAAGAGATTTTGTTCAAAAACAGTATTGCTTATGCTGTACGATTGATAACCAAGTCCTTTGAGGATTTCTTCCATATCGTTTCCATTGGCCCCAAGAATGGACATCATGGCTGGTGTAACAAAAAAACTTTTGCCATCATAGGCTCCATCGGGTTTGGGATCACTTCCTTGTTTCCAATGAAGTGCGGGACGGATGAGATTGGCAAGACGTTCTAAAATATCAATCCGTACAGCACGTTGTCCTAAGATTCGGTAGCCGGCTAATTGATAAAATTGGCGGTTATAGGTAGGGTCAACAATTAAAGAGGTTCGACCAGCAGATAATGCTGAAAAAACTTCACCCAAACCAGTTTGATCTTGTCCCGCATTTTGAAGATTCCACAGGAGAGTAATGGCTTGAACCGGAGCAGGTTTAAGCATTCCGGCAACATAGATATGAAAAGCGCCAAAACGCACGCCTAGACGCCGAAGAACGGCACGTGATTCTTGCGCAAGGTTTTTGACAATGTCTAAGACTTCGCGGCGTGGTAAAATCCCTAAAGAGTTAAAAAGTTGTAAAGCAAGGCTGTTTGTTGAATCCGTTAAATTATCAGCATTACGCAAATCAAACAGGGGTTTTAAAGTCGTTTCAAAATGAAAGGTGACAAAGCGTTCTAATCGTTTCACAACGTTATTGCGGGATTCTCCCGTGAGTTGTTCATCTGCTAAAACAATCAGTTTTGGTTTAAAAAAATCTTCTGTTGCTACAAGTTGTCCTACGGGTTGACCAATCCAGCGCACAATTCCATCAGAACTGAGGGTAAAATCTCCATTTGCAGAAGCACAAAAACGTGTCGCGCGTTTGGAAAAAGCAAGAATCAAATTCTCATTCTCTGTTGAAATTTGCTTCTCAGCTATTTGATCGGTACTGTTTTTGTTGGCATAAAAACGAAAACCTTCAAATTTACCCCTTCCGTGTTTTTCAATGAGAATATCATCTTGAAGAATCTCATTCTGTTGAACAATCTTGCTATCCATGATCATTTTCTTTCTCAGTGTGACACTGGTCAAAAGCTTTTTGCGACAATTTCATAATGGTGCTCTTTCTTTAACACGTTTGTTGCGTTTGCTTCAATCACTCTTGTCATTTTTTGCTGTTTCTTTGCGCCTTTAAAACTTGAATGATTCTTTTTTCATTCAGTTTTCATTCAGTTTGGATGCTTTATATTTGCAAATTACACTTATTAGTTGTATTGTAAAGCTAAAAGCATAAATAAATTCTTCAATTTAAAAGGAAACGGAACCGGTTATCAAAAAACGGCATTTCTTTTGCATGATCACTTTATTTTTTTGCTGTTTTGTCATGAAAAGTGAAGAGAAAGTTTTTTCAAATATTTCATAGGCTAAAAGGCATATTGTAAAGGCATTTTGCAGGTGAAATTGTGTCTTATGTCAAGAAGTTTTACCATGACAGTAAAAAAAACAATTGCGATTATAAAATTACACGTTAAAGTAGTGGTCACAGAAGTTAACAACTTTTGCGTTCTTTTTAAGCGAAGAACAATGATGTCGTTGCCAAATCAATTTTGATAATTTTAATCGCAAGGGGTTATTATGGGTAATCTTTCAAATGCTGTTTATAAAAGCAGCAAAAATTATAGCGATGCAGACAAAAGCTTAGGACGTAATATGATGCGTTCTGCTATGCAAGCACCTTATCTTGAACGACAAAAAGAGCATGATTTGGCTCTGCGGTGGAAAGACAAACGTGATGATGATGCCATGCATCAAATTGCAGCGGCTCATATGCGTTTAGTGATTGCTATTGCTAATCGCTTTAAACGTTTCAAAATGCCATTGGGGGATTTGGTACAAGAAGGGTATGTGGGACTATTGGAAGCAGCTGCACGTTTTGAACCTGATCGGGAAGTGCGTTTTTCAACATATGCAACGTGGTGGATACGCGCTTCTATTCAAGATTATATTTTGCGAAATTGGTCAATCGTTCGAGGGGGAACGAGTTCTTCGCAAAAAGCACTTTTCTTTAATCTTCGGCGTTTGCGTGCAAAACTGATACAAGATGATAGTGCTTTGTCAAAACAGGATATTTTTCGCACAATCGCTGAAAAACTCGGTGTTTCCGTGCGCGATGTTGAAACGATGGATTTTCGTTTTTCCAGTTCTGATAATTCCTTGAGTGTTTCTGTTTCTGAGAACAGTGATAATCCCATTGCTAAGATGGATGTTTTGGTGGATGATAGTCCTCTTCCTGATGCTTTAATTGAGCAAGTCATTGATGGTCAACGGCGTACACAATGGCTTTACGATGCGTTGCAAATTCTCAACGAACGGGAGTTGGAAATTATTCGCTTTCGCCGCTTAAATGAAGAGGGGGCGACTCTCGAAGTTTTAGGTGAAAAGTTAGGAATCTCGAAAGAGCGCGTGCGTCAAATTGAAGCTAGGGCTTTGCAAAAATTGCGTTCTGCTCTCCTTACGATTCATTCAGAAGATGCTTACGATATATAAGCAGTGAAAGGCTTTTTGGGGGGGAAGAGAATATATTAAGTGGGGGCATATGAGAATATGATAAAGTCAGTTTTAGGGGATGTTCATATTTGTTTAGGAATATGCCTCCTTGGGAGCGCTACTGATAAACAGAGGAAGATAGGGGGCTGTTAGTTGGAGGAAATATATATATATCAAACGGAGGACTATAAAGGCATGATGAAGTTGGATTTTAAAGTGTTCCTCTTTATTTTCGAATATGCTTTAAGGGGGAGGGCGTGATACAGGCAGAAAAGAATCAAAACTGTAACGGATGAGAAGAAAGGCTTATTCTGTAATAATTTTCACTTTTGTACCTGCGGGTAAAGTTTGCGTTGGTGAGAGGGCGTTGAGGATGCGAAAGAGTTTTTCTTTATATGGTGTGTATTGCATTTTATCTGCAAGATTGGCAACGGTTTCTCCTTGTTTAACACGGACAACACGGATTTTTAAGGGCCGCAATTTTTTTAACTGTGAAGATGAAAGAGAATGAAAGCTTTGTAGCGTTTTTTGGGCAACCTCTGCAAAATTTCGAGAATTATATGGAGCGGCCGTCAAAAAACGAAAGATGTGGTTGTTGAATGGAATGACAACCACATCAAATTGCCATTGATCATTGGTAGCATGGGCCCGCGCTCCAAGTAAACTTTGGCTTTGAAAACCTTGACTTGTAAGTCCTTGAATTGTGATGGGGCGGATAGATGATTGATCTAGACCCATAATCCAGCCGCTTTTCAAATAATCACTCGCAGATATTTCAGCAGGATGTGGAATAGCATCAAAACGAATCGCAATTTTATCTGGTCCACTGGCCCAAACAGTGTGTGCTGAATGTTCTATTGTAAAATTGTTTGGAACAGAAAAAGCTATGCGCAATTGTGGGTGAATAAATTGGTTGCCTCGTACAAAACCTGTATAAAAGCCTCCTCCAAAAATTATGCCATCAATGCTTTTGAGAAAAGAATCATGATCGGATATTTTACTATTCCCTTTACTGATTTTACGCGCTTTTTCTATCGCAAGCCGAATGCGTTGAGGGGTAGTTGGGTGGGAGGCTAAAAAATCTAGAGAGGCATTTTGGGTGCCAGAAATATTACGAAAAGCACTATAGGCTTCCATTGTTTGAAGAAAGCGCGGTGAAGCAAAAGGATCATATCCTGATTGTTGGAGCATTTCGAGCGCAAGGGAGTCAGCTTCCAGCTCTTGATTGCGGGAAAATTGCGCGAGTTGTTGCTTGTTTTGCATAGGGTTATGAAGTTTTTTGCCAATAGAAGAAAGAAGACGTGAAGACATGTGATTGGTCATCTTTAATTGGGCTTCTTTTTGCAGGCGTAAAATGCCATGATTGGCTCTGATATGTGCTATCTCATGGGCTAAAATGGCTGCAACTTCTGAAGAATCATTGGCTAATGCCAGCATACCACGAGTGATGTAGATCGAGCCGTTGGGGAGCGCAAAAGCATTGATAGTTTCTGAGTTTAAAATTGTTACAGAATAGTTTTGATGAGAACTATGGGATGCAACTGCTAGTTTACGGACAATCTTTGCTAAAAGGTGTTCAAGTTTTGCATCATGATAAGCGCCACCATACATTTGCAAAATACGTGGGTGTTGCAGAGCGCTTAATGTGACATAGATATTGTGGTTGTTGGTACGTTTGATCGTTTTAGAAGAAGTGGAAGAAAGCCTATCATTTTGAGAAAAGGGTGTATGACAAGCTGAAAGGAGAAACGTTAAACTTATGAGAGTGGCTTTATACAGGCAAGAGCGAAAAAGAAAATTGCGGTGAAAAATGGGGTGCGTTGGACCATGGTGCACATTATTTCTGCGGAGTAATTTGGCAAATTGCATTTGTATCTTTGTATCGTATGTTTCTTTAAGAAAGGCATTAAGAATAAGGATTCGTTTGGCTATATCACGCTTTTTGTTTATAAAAAATGACTCTCACTTATAAAAAGATGCACTGTAAAGAAAATTTTGTGAAAGGCAAAGTATGGCATGACAACATTTACGATATTATTAAATGGGGATGTTCATATCACTGATCGTTTGCTTAATCAAATTCAAAACAGTCGGGTAATTGCTGCTGATGGTGGTATGCGTCATGCGGCAGCGCTTAATGTGACGCCTGAGTTGTGGTTAGGGGACTTTGATTCATCAGATGAGAACTTAATCCGTCAATATAGTCATGTTCCGCGTGAAGTTTTTCCCTCTGATAAAGATATGACAGATAGTGCTCTGGCATGTGAAAGAGCGCTGCAAAATGGCGCTAAAAAGCTTATTTTGTGCGGTGCTTTGGGAGGGGAGCGAAGTGATCATAGCCTTTCTCATGTGACGCAAGCGTTGATGATGGCTGAAAGGGGTATTTCAGTGTTGTTGACAAGCGGTTCGGAAGAAGGTTGGCCGGTTTTGTCAAAACCCTGTTCGTATGATTTGCCTAAGGGATGTTTGTTTAGTATTATCGGCTTTTCTGATTTAAAAAGCTTAACTCTTAAAGGGGTAAAATGGCCAATTTGTGACAAAAATGTGTCATTTGGCTCTTCTTTAACACTTTCTAACCGTATTTGTGGAACCTTTTCTTGCCATTTAGGTTCTGGAAAAGCTATATTGTTAGCGTCTGTATCTATTCCATAAAGCTCTTCCAATATATTCTGAATAAGGCAGGGGGGGGCCTAGTGATGAAGTGCCGACATAAACGATATATGTATTGATCTTGAGAAGGAAAGGTTTTGATATGTTAAAATCAATTTTTAGAGTGGCCGTTGTTTCAGCCATTGGTTTCAGTTCAGTCGCTTGTACTACAAACGATGAACGCGTTGCACGTTACGGCGTAGGAGGAGCAGCGATCGGTGCTTTGGCTGGAACTGCTATTGGTGGAAGTACGCCTGGAGCAGCACTTACCGGTGCAGCATTTGGTGCTTTGGCTGGAACAGTAACAGGTGCAGCTGCAAATCAAAGAAAACAACAAAGACAGGTATCACAATTGTGCACGTATCGTGGTCGTAGAGGGCATGTTTACCAAGCACCTTGTGGACAGAGAGTTCCTGTACGGCAATTGTGTGCTTACCGTGATGCAAGAGGGGTGATGTATAAAGCACCTTGTCCGCGCCGCGTTCGTTAATGGCGGTGCCGCTTTTGCGGCTTGACCGCATTTTCTTAAATTTTGGAAAAACGCCTTTGCTCAATCAAGCTTCTTTATCGGTTGAGCAGGGGGCGCGTATTGCGTTGGTTGGCCGTAATGGTTGTGGAAAGTCGACCTTATTAAAAATTGCCGCAGGAATATTAGAACCTCATGGTGGCGAAATTTTTCGCCACCCGCGAGTAACGCTCCGTTATGTCTCACAAAATCCGGATTGTTCAGGATTTGAAGATATTAATGCTTATATGGAAGCGGGGCTGGACGATACATCTGATGTTCAGTGGATTAATACGCTTCGCACAAATTTAGGGTTTTCTGGGGCGGAAAAATTGGAAACGCTTTCGGGAGGTGAAAAGCGGCGTGTTTCATTGTTACGGGCCATTGCTGCAAAGCCCGATATTTTGTTCTTAGATGAACCAACCAATCATCTTGATTTACCAACTATTGAATGGTTGGAAGCTGTTTTGGCTTCTTTGCGTTCAGCAATTGTGGTGATTTCCCATGATCGGCGATTTTTAGAAAATGTTACGCGGTCAACGGTATGGCTTGATCGTGGTACAACCAAAAGACTGGAAAAGCGTTTTTCTGAGTTTGAAAATTGGCGTGATAAAGCACTGGAAGAAGAAGCCATCGAACAGCATAAATTGGGGCGCCAAATTGCTCGTGAAGAGCAATGGTTGCGTTATGGCGTGAGCGCACGGCGTAAGCGTAATGTACGGCGCTTGGGCGAATTAAAAGACTTAAGACAGCGTCATCAAACCTATAAAGGGCAGCCGGGAAATGCACTTTTGACAGCAGCGAAAAGTCATGATTCTGGGCAATTGGTGCTTGAAGCAAAGAAAATTTCAAAATCCTATGGTGATCGCATTATCGTGAAAGATTTCTCTTTGCGCATTCAGCGGGGTGATCGAATCGGTTTGGTAGGACCCAATGGTATCGGAAAGACAACGCTCCTTTCTGCATTAATTGGTCAAGAAGCCGTGGATAGTGGGACGGTGAGGCATGGCTATAACCTCTCCATGGCATTGCTTGATCAGCAACGTATTTTAAATGAAGAAGAAACTTTAGCGCATTATTTAACAGGAGGAAGAGGTGATACTCTTGTGATCAATGGGCTGGAGCGGCATGTGGTTTCTTATATGAAAGACTTTTTATTTTCACCTGAACAAGCACGCACTCCCCTTAAAGAATTTTCTGGGGGAGAAAGAGCACGCCTCATGCTTGCACGCCTTCTTTCGCGTCCTGCAAACTTTTTGATTCTTGATGAACCCACCAATGATTTGGATATGGAAACTTTGGATTTGTTGCAAGAATTTATTGCTGATTTTGCGGGAACTGTATTGTTGGTCAGCCATGACAGAGACTTTTTAGATCGTACTGTAACGCATATGTTGGCACCTCAAGGTGATGGTCATTGGGTTTTGTATGCGGGCGGCTATAGTGATATGATGGCGCAAAACCAGCATGCTCTTCGCTTACAACGCAAAAGAACAGAATTATCGCAACGTAAAGCACCTTCAAAATCTCATACGGGAGAGCTTTCAAAACAGGATACATCAATAGATCATAGCTTGATAGGGCGAGAGAAAAAAACACGAAGTAAATTGTCTTATAAGCAGGTTTATGCATTGGAAAAATTGCCTGAAGAAATTGCTGTTTTACAGGACGAAATCAAAAAAATTGAGCAAGAACTCTCTGATCCAGCCCTTTATCGCAGTGATAAAGAGCGTTTTGAGCGTTTATCAACAACGTTGGAAAAAAAGAAAAATACTTGCACACAAAAAGAAGAAGAATGGTTAGAACTTGAAATTTTACGCGAAGAAATGGAAGCGTGTTCACGGTAATGTTTCAGATATTAATATCTAAGCATTTTAATTCGTATTGCATCATCGCTTTTCTTTAATTTGTTACAAGAGTTTGTCGCTGATTTAGCGGGAACAGTGTTGTTGACGAGTTATGGCAGAGACTTTTTAGATTGCACTGTAACATATAGCACTTCAAGGCGATGGTCATTGGGATTTGTATGCGGGGGCTAGTGATATGGTAGCGCAAAACAAGCATGCTCTGAGCTTAAAAGGCAAAGAAACAAAACTATCTTTGCCGTAAGTTTTTTCAAAATTTCGTATATGGAAGTACGCCAATTCCCTTGCATACTTTGCCAGTCCCCAATGTTGCTACAGCGCCCCTTGGAACTTGAGAGCATTCATAAGAAATATTCCCCTGTCTTTACCTTATGCTTTAAGCATACCACCCCCACTTATGACGGAAAAGCAAAAGATCCTCATTGATTCTAACGTAAGAAGTGTTGTGATGAGAAAAGCTTACTGTATTCGACATTATGATTTGAGTTTAAAAATGATGATTTGTTAAGATAAATCAACGTGTTATTGTAACATTGTCTAGGAGGAGGAAATGATGGCAATTAAAACAAAGCGAACAATTTCCACATTGATCAGTTTAGAAGATGCAGCTGAACTGTCTTCTTATTTCCTCCGTAATGCGAATCATCTGCGTCCTTTTGAACCTGTTAGATCTGATGGTTACCACAGCCTAACAGCTTGGGAAACACGAGCCAATGCATTTGCTTATGAAAGCGCACAGGGACAAGCATACCGATATGCTGTACGATTAAAAAATGAAAACACAGTCATCGGTGTTGTGAATTTTACAAATGTGGTTCGGGGTGTTTTTCAAGCCTGTCATCTTGGTTTTTCTCTTGATGAAAAACAACAAGGCAAAGGTCTCATGTTTGAGAGTTTATCGGCTCTAATACGCCATATCTTTCATGTTTATCATCTACATAGAGTGATGGCAAATTATAGACCTGAGAACATAAAAAGCGAACGTTTATTAAAACGCCTTCATTTTGAAAAAGAAGGCTATGCCAAAGACTATTTGATGATTTCTGGAAAATGGAAAGATCACATTCTAACCTCTCGAATCAATGATCTTTATGAGTCCGTTAATAGATTCGAATAAAGTTTTGTTAAGGGTCTTTTTATCAAATGTGTAAATATGCTGAATTTTTCCCTATCCTAAAAGACTAAGATCTTTAACCACCTCTTCTTTTGTAAACAGTTCAGATTCTCGTTTAGCGGATTTCAACTGCTGACTATTTTTATATGTTTCTTTTCGTAGATAAGAAATTGATTTATCATCATAACTCATTTTTTTAATTTGAAGAGAGTCCTCAATATCGGAAGACTTTCTCACTTCAAATTTATTGATGTTTAATCATAAAAAACACCTCTCTTGCACATCACAAACTGAGTTGGCATAGGTTGGCATACAAGTGAGGGTTTATGTGGATAAAAATTATTGAAGAACAAGAATAAAAATTCTCTGTATAAATCCTTTTAAATGTGAGGGCTGTTGCAATATTATGTATTCTGTGACCGATAGTCTCGTTACAAGTTACACAAACGGCTTATTGTTTGGGTGAAATTTTTATACATTCATTTGTTTTTTGTATTTTCTTTTCTTAAGAAAATTTCCAATGTTATCAATGGCTTTAATTCATACCAAGCGCATTTTTATATAGCTCAATGATTGCTTCTTCTTCCATTCGTTCATGTTCTTCTTTTTTACGCAGCCGTATAATGCTTCGAACAGCTTTACTATCAAAACCAGAGCCTTTAAGTTCAGTGTAAACGTCTTTAATATCATCAGAAATGGTTTTTTTCTCTTCTTCTAGTCGTTCAATACGTTCGATAAAAGAGCGTAATTGGTTTACGGATATAGCGTGTGTTTGATCGGTTACTGTATCGTTCATTGTATTTTTCTCCAAGTTATATATTTTAAGTTGTTTTTCGACGACGAATTTATGTTAAAAAAGCTTGAAAACAAAAAGTAAATCAAGCTACACAGCTTTTTTACAAATTGACTTTAAATATTTTGTAAAATTTTTAAGATATATGCATTGATAAAAGGGCTATAAAAAGAAAAATATAAAAATATACGTTTTAGATTTGAAAAGCTTTAAAAAAAAAGAAATGTGTAATTTGTTTTGAGAATTTGGCATTATAGAGGAAGTTTTGTGATTTTAAAAAAGCGATATTGGGTGTTTCAGAAAGGATTAAAAGTTTTTCTCTTGAGCATTTTGCTCTTGTTTCCCCTTGTTGTTTTTGCAAAAGCTGACTTTAGAGTTTGTAATACAACCCAACAGTCTGTAGGGGTTGCTCTTGGATATCGTACATTTTCAGGGTGGGTGAGCGAAGGCTGGTGGACGGTACCAGTGACGGAATGTAAAACTTTAATTGAGGGGCCTCTTGCTTCACGGTTTTATTATTTTTATGCGGAAGGGGCACAAAAAAAAGGGAACTGGGCAGGCTCTGTGACCATGTGTGTACAAGATAGCCAATTTACCATTCAAGGGGTTCATGATTGTTTCCCTCGAGGATATCAAAAGGCTGAATTTAAAGAGATCGATACCGGAAATCAAACCAGTTGGATGGTACAGTTGACGGATGAGTCTTTGTTAAACAATTCAGTTATACCTTCTCTTTCAGGAAATTCTCCACCGTGAAACGTGCACGTAAAGTAAAAATTATTGCAACTCTTGGTCCTTCTTCTTTTTCTCGTTTGATGATTGAGAAGCTTTTTAGGGCAGGGGCAGACGTTTTTCGTCTTAATATGAGCCATACTGATCGTGATATGCTGGGTGATTTGGTCAAGTCTATACGAGAAGTTGAAAAAACAGTTCGACGCCCCATAGGTATTTTGGTGGATCTTCAGGGGCCAAAACTGCGTGTGGGACGTTTTGCTAAGGGTCAAGAAGATTTGCGTGTTGGGCAAAGCTTTACGTTAGATAATCGCGATGTTCTTGGTGATGCACAGCGTGTTTTTTTCCCTCATGAGGATGTATTTTCGGCTGTTAAACCAGGGGATCGGTTGTTGATTGATGATGGAAGGGTGGAACTGCGTGCGCAAGTTTGTGATGATCACTTTGTACAGTGTCGCGTGGTTGCTGGTACCCGTATTTCTGATCGAAAGGGTGTCAGTTTTCCCGATACAATTTTGCCTTTTGATTCGATGACGTCAAAAGATAAGGAGGATCTTCAGGCTCTTTTACAGCAGCCTGTTGATTGGGTTGCTCTTTCTTTTATTCAACGTCCAGAAGATATTATGGCGGTGCGTCAGTTGACGAAAAGCAAAGTGTCTTTGATGGCTAAAATCGAAAAGCCTCAAGCCTTGGAGCATATAGAGAAAATTATTGAGGTATCCGATGGTATTATGATTGCACGGGGTGATCTTGGAGTGGAAATGCCCTTGGAAAAGGTCCCTGCACTTCAGATGGAGCTCATAAAAGCTTGTCGTTTAGCAGGAAAGCCTGTTGTGGTGGCAACACAGATGCTTGAATCAATGATTACATCTCCTGTTCCGACACGCGCAGAAGTGTCGGATGTTGCTACAGCAGTTTATGCAGGAACAGATGCGGTGATGTTGTCTGCTGAATCTGCTTCTGGTCGCTATCCTGAAGAAGCTGTGCTTATGATGGACCGAATCGCGCGGCAAATCGAACAAGATCATACTTATGCCGCTCAGGTTGGGGCACAACATCCAGCACCAGAATCAACAGGAACGGATGCGATTTCTCTTGCTGCGCGTCAGATTGCTGAAACACTTGCACTATCCGCTATCGTTGCCTATACGGCTTCAGGAACAACGGGGGTGCGCGCCTCTCGTGAACGCCCTAATAGACCCATTATTGCTTTATCGCCCATTGTGGAAACAGCACGGCGTTTGGCTCTCGTTTGGGGGCTTCATTGTGTGGTGAGCGAAGATGCTCGCAATTTAGAAGATATGGTTGATCGAGCAGCAGCTATTGCATTTCAGGAAGGCTTTTGCAAAGGGGGAGATCGCTTCCTTGTGACAGCTGGTGTTCCCCTTGGAACGCCTGGTGCGACAAATCTCTTGCGTATTGCTTCTGTCTCCCAAGATGGAACGAAAGGGATTTGAGCCGTTTGCGCATGGTGTTTTTTCATGCGCCTTTGAACAGGCTTTAAAAACAACGGGTGTGCGCCTCTTGTGAATGCCTCCATAGACCCATTATTCTTTTATCTTCTATCGTAAGATAGAAAGGTATTGCGTTAGGTTGTCCAGTTTGGGGATGGGAGCAGATGCGGTGATATTGGTCTGTTGATTTTGTTTTAGTTCTGAGGAAGCTGCTTTTACGGTAGGGCATTTAATGGGAGCCCCCCTTTTATTTCATTGAGACAGATTGGGGATGCTTTATTGATGTTTATACGAGCGAGATGTTTATTGATAATTGAGAGTTCATTCTTTCGCTTTTTGGATAAGAGCCTTGAAATTTTTCCCATTTTAAACTTTTGCAAACAGAATTGAATAAAATTAAAATTATGTGCCTAAAAAATCGTACTGGTATGTTATGAGAAAAAGTGATGGGTGAATGTGTTTTTAAAATATGCCTTGTCGAATCATTTACAACATATTGATTTATAATGATAATTTATCGTTATTAAACTTGAATTAGAACCCCGAATTCCGTAAGATTCTCTTAAATTTATTTATGTTTTGTTAATCATAACTCTTTGCTTGTACGTCATAAGCGGGTGGGTTTTATGGGAAAAAGCTGTACAAGAAAGGCGTCCCTCTTATGAATCGTTTTACGAGCCAAGGGGGCTATCGCAATACTGAGGGCTGACTATAATGATGATGCCGACTTGCTCTTTCTTTTATTAAGCTTGGAGATTTTGAGGGGTGGGGAGAGAGGTATGGATGAATTGTTTGTTTGTTATAAGGATAAAAATAGCGGTAGAGGATGTTTTCAAGAGCTATTATTGTTGTTTATGATGTTTGAGGTTGTATGAGATTAACATACTCTTCGGGTTTGACTTTTTTCCTGCTCTAAAGGATGAAAATACTAAAGTTCACGCTGGTTTATAAATGATACGGTTCTTTTCGGTGGGTTTCATCGGATGGATATCTCAGGTGCAAAGACTCCATGGTGCTTATAGTATCAAATAGCGGTGTTTTACGGTATAATAGATAAGGTTATTTTTTTAATATATATTGAATCTGCTTAATATTATCTAAGGGGCAAGGATTTTTGGGCATGCATTCATAGGGAACATGAATATAGCTCTTTTTTTCGAAGGGTGCTTTATTTGTTTGTTGCTGTTGTCATTTATATGATTTTTTTACAATGATGTTGATTTTGTTATCTTATTGCGCGGTTAAAAGACATCTCATTTGAAATGTGGTGATATAAGGCAGTCTCCTTG
The DNA here is from genome assembly GCF_042197145.1 of Bartonella sp. AA56HLJMS. Classification (NCBI taxonomy): domain Bacteria; kingdom Pseudomonadati; phylum Pseudomonadota; class Alphaproteobacteria; order Hyphomicrobiales; family Bartonellaceae; genus Bartonella; species Bartonella sp. AA56HLJMS. The sequence goes on from NZ_JBHIRL010000003.1 coordinate 81,471, forward strand.
ATATAGGAAGCGTTTGTGCGGAGGTGAAATATTCAGGGTAGGGCTTTCTTGTTGAGGTTTAAGTTAATCCCATAAGTCGTGAGTAGCTGGAATCCTTCCTATAAGAAACCAGACTGTTTACAGACTGGTGTGGGTTTAAGAATTTTTATCCTGTGAGATGTGGCGGACAAGTCAAATCTCTGGTTTATTACGCGCTGATGTAATTTTTAGAAATCTTCCTGTTCCTGTTCTTGTTCTTGAAGGTTTGTGCAGTTTTGATCATCTTTGAGCAATTGGTTGGTGAGATTTTCAATGCGTTGTGTGGTGTCACGCATAATTTTCCCCATGGTACGGTCTCTTTCGTTGTGGAGTCGTAAAAGAGTATTGTAGTCTTCTTGTAATTTTTTATTTTCTCGTTTTATTTCTTCCATTTCATCAATAATCATTATGCCAGCCATAACCGATAAACGATGGTCGCCAATTTCACCAAAATTGTTCTTTAAATGTGTGATATATTGATCCAATTGAGCAGCAAGCGCAATAAGACGACGTTCTTGTCCTTTGTCACAAGCCATGCGATAAACTTTACCATCAATGGTAACGGAAACAGTTTCCATACATTCAAACCTTTATCTATCAATGACAACACGAATTGTTTCCATTGCTTTAATAAGACGTTTGGAAACTTCTTTGTTTACGGACTCTAAGCGTTCAATTTGGGCTTCAGCTTTGTCAAGCGCTTGGGCAAGATGGCTGCGGTCAGCATTCATTCGTTGGATTTCTTCTTCCCATTCGTTATTTTTATCAATAACGGCATTGCGGTTTATTATGGTGATCTCTAAAGTTCTAAGTGCCTTTTCTAGGTGCTCTAAAGCATCTTGTAGAACTGTAGTCTCTTGGTTCATTGCTTTTATCCTTTGGGTAATTGTATCCTTTATCAATGTGTTATGCAAAAACGAATCACTTTCACTCTTGTATTGTGTGCATTTTATTTTTAAGTATGTAGGATATTTTAGCAAGCAAAGCAGGGGATAGATATAAATTAAAAGCTGGATTTTTTGCGCGTATTGGCATAAATGACATGGATATACAGAACGCGTGAGGGGAATGTTATTAATATTATTGAAGTGGTGGCAAAAAGTCTCACGCTAATGGTTAGAAAATAGTATTTCTTGAGAATTTTAAGAGAATACGGAAAAAGCAACAGAATAACGTATTTAACGAAATGGTCGATTATTCATGACAAACACCCACCAACAGAATCAGATGGCCAATGCTATCCGTTTTCTTGCTATTGATGCGATTGAAAAAGCAAATTCTGGTCATCCGGGCTTGCCAATGGGAGCAGCCGATATTGCTACGGTTCTTTATACAAGATTCCTTGCTCATGACCCCAAAAAACCTCGCTGGCCTAACCGTGATCGTTTTGTGTTATCAGCAGGACATGGGTCTATGTTGCTTTATGCTCTCTTGTATCTTTCTGGTTATGAAGATATTGGCATTGAAGATCTCAAAAATTTTCGCCAATTAGGAGCAAAGCTTGCTGGGCATCCAGAATATGGGCATGTGGCAGGAATCGAAACAACGACTGGTCCTCTCGGACAAGGATTGGCTAATGCCGTGGGGATGGCTCTTGGAGAGCGTTTGCAAAATGCCCGTTTTGGTGATCTTATCAACCATTACACTTATGCGTTGGTGGGCGATGGATGCCTTATGGAAGGGATATCTCAAGAAGCACTTTCCCTTGCCGGTCATTTGAAACTCAATAAGCTTATTGTGTTGTGGGACGATAATAATATTTCTATCGATGGAGAGATTTCCCTTGCTGACAGTACAGATCAGATTGCGCGTTTTAAGGCATCTGGTTGGGAGACACATAAAGTCAATGGGCATGATCAAGCAGCAATTGCGCGAGCTATTGAGGCGGCACAAAATTCCGATAAACCAACTTTGATCGCTTGTAAAACAACAATTGGCTTTGGAGCACCCAATAAAGCGGGTACCAATAAAATTCATGGAGCCCCTTTGGGCGCACGAGAAATCACTGAAACCCGTATCGCGTTAGGGTGGGATGCTGAGCCTTTCGTTATTCCAGCCGATATTCTCGATAATTGGCGCTTGGCTAGTCTCAATGCTGCTAAAAAACGCCAAAAATGGGAAGAAAAATTTGCTGATCTTCCTGTCTCAGAGCGTGTGGAGTTTGAAAGATTGATGCGGGGCGATCTCGTGGGCGGATTTGATGGCGCTATTGATACTTATAAACAGAAATTGGTTGAAGAGCGCCCCGTTGTTGCTACGCGTAAAGCTTCGGAAATGGCTCTTGAAGTGATCAATGAGGTCGTTGTTGAGACTATTGGTGGTTCGGCTGATTTAACCGGATCTAATAATACAAAAAGCAGCCAGATGAAAAGTATCTCTGCTGAAGATTTTTCAGGGCGCTATCTGCATTATGGAATTCGCGAACATGCAATGGGAGCTGTGATGAATGGTCTTGCCCTTTATGGCGGCTTTATTCCTTATGGGGGAACCTTTTTATGCTTTTCTGACTATATGCGTCCTGCTATGCGTTTGTCTTCTCTCATGGGGTTGCGGGTGATTTATGTCATGACTCATGATTCTATTGGTCTTGGTGAAGATGGTCCGACCCATCAACCCGTAGAGCATTTGGCTTGCCTGCGTGCAATGCCTAATCATTTTGTGTTCCGTCCTGCCGATGCTATGGAGACAGTTGAGTGTTGGCAATTGGCTTTGAAAGCATGCGGGACGCCTTCTACCTTGGCTTTAAGTCGACAAAATCTACCGCTTTTGCGTCAAGAGTATGAAGAAGAAAATCTCTGTATGCTTGGTGCTTATGAATTCCTAACAGCTAGCGATGATGCACAAGTGACGCTGTTTGCTTCTGGTTCAGAATTGCAAATTGCAGTGGAGGCACATGCGGTGTTAGAAGAAAAAGGCATCCCAACGCGTGTGGTTTCTGTGCCTTGTTTTGAACTTTTTTCTCAACAATCTCTCTCCTATCAGCGTGCTCTCATTGGAGATGCACCGATTAAAATTGCCATTGAAGCTGCTGTCGCCCAAGGATGGGATCGTTTTATTGGCTGTGATGGTGTGTTTATTGGTATGGAGGGCTTTGGGGCAAGTGGAACAATTGATGCCCTTTATGCGCATTTTGGTATTACTTGGGAAAATGTCGTTGCCACCGTTGAAAAAGAGCTGGAAAAGATCAAAGAGGAAAAGACAAAGTGACAGCTTGTGTTGTCATGAATGGGGTGATTGTAGGGCATCATATTCTGTGCAGTGCTGTGGATGATCTTGTGCATTATTGTGGATAAGTGAGTGAGTGATCAAGATATTGACATTGTGGGAATTAATGATTTTGGATTGGTGAAATACCCATTTATTGTGTTTTAAATGTTGTGCTTTTAAAAATTGATGAGGAAACATGTGAAATGACAGTTCGTGTTGCAATTAATGGGTTTGGTCGTATTGGTCGCAATATTTTACGTGCACTTGTGGAAAGTGGACGACAAGATGTTGAAGTGGTTGCAATTAATGATTTGGGATCGGTGGAAACAAATGCCCATTTATTACGCTATGATTCAGTTCATGGGCGTTTTCCTGGTATCGTTAAGGTGGTAGGGGATGCTATTGATGTGGGAGGTGGTTTAATAAAGGTATGCGCAGAGCGTGATCCTGCTCAATTGCCTTGGAAAGATTTGGATATCGATATTGCTTTGGAATGTACGGGCATTTTTACTGCGCGTGATAAAGCAAGTGCTCATTTAGATGCGGGGGCAAAGCGTGTTCTTATTTCTGCGCCTTCTGAAGGAGCAGATTTTACGGTCGTCTATGGGGTTAATCATCAATCTTTAAGCAGCGAGCATCGCGTTGTTTCAAATGCTTCTTGTACAACCAATTGTTTGGCGCCTGTTGCACAAGTTTTACACAACACGGTGGGCATTGAAAAGGGCTTTATGACAACAATCCATTCTTATACGGGTGATCAACCTGTATTGGATACAATGCATCGGGACCTTTATCGTGCACGTGCGGCAGCTCTTTCTATGATTCCTACCTCAACAGGAGCGGCAAAAGCTGTGGGATTGGTCTTGCCAGAATTAAAGGGATTGCTTGATGGTGTATCGATTCGTGTTCCGACCCCTAATGTTTCTGTGGTTGATTTGACATTTATCGCTAAGCGTTCCACAACAATCGAAGAAATTAATACAGCTATTGCTACTGCTGCACAAGGGCATCTGAAGGGCGTGTTGGACACGACAGAAGAAAAGCTTGTGAGTTGTGATTTTAATCATAATCCTCATTCAGCTATTTTCCACAATGATCAAACCAAAGTGATTGATGGTAAGCTCTGTCGCGTTCTGGTTTGGTATGATAATGAATGGGGCTTTTCTAACCGTATGAGTGATACGGCTGTGGCTTTTGCTCAGACAATATAAGAGGACCTCAGGGTCCTCTTTTTATAGGGAAAAGTCTCATTTTTGTGCAATTTTGAGAAAAACAGTTGGAGGCTGTTGTTCTCATGCGCTAGAGAGAAGAGGCTATTGAAAAATTGATGATGTGTTTTGTTTTAATACTGTGTCAATACGTGCTTTTAAAAGATGCATGAAAGAGTAAACTTTGAAAAAGTAAGATCTGAACGAGATACCTTTTGAGAAAACGTTAGAAAACAGGAGATGTAAACTCTTTTTCCTAGAAGTAAAAGGAAGCTTTAATAGAGATCAAGTTGAGCCAATGCATTTGTTTGCCACAATGGAATATGAAGATTAAGAGCAATGGTGGGCTTTTGTACATTTGACGATAAAAGCTTTGGATTTTTATTAAGCAAAGGGTGAGAGATAGGCTGTCGTGGATCTCTTGTAAAAGCAAAGAGGGGGATAAGTGGAAAGAAAAGTGGGCAGGGTTGTTGGATGCGTTTTTATTTGAAACAATGGAAAGTGAAGAGGAAGCAGTGATGGGGTTTCGTACACTTGATGATGTTGATGTTTTGGGTAAACGTGTTCTGGTGCGCGTAGATTTTAATGTTCCTATGGCGCAAGGTAAGGTATGCGATGAGACGCGTCTTGTACGACATAAAGAGACACTCGTTGAGCTGCAAAAGCGTGGTGCTAAACTTATTCTGCTTTCTCATTGTGGTCGCCCCAAAGGAAAGGTAGAGCAAGAGTTTTCACTCCGTCCTGTTGTGCAAGTGCTGGAAAAGATCATTAATCAGCCGGTTGCTTTTGCTCCGGACTGTATCGGTTCGGCGGTGCAGGTTGCAGTTGAGTCATTACAAAATGGTGGTGTTTTACTGCTTGAAAATGTTCGTTTTTATGCTGGTGAAGAAAAGAATGATTGTTCTTTTGCAGAAGCTTTGGCTCATAATGGAGATCTCTATGTCAATGATGCTTTTTCAGTTTCTCATCGTGCCCATGCTTCGGTGGAGGGAATAACGCATTTGTTGCCTTCTTATGCAGGACGGTCTTTGCAAGGTGAATTGCAGGCATTAGAAAAAGGACTTGGCAATCCAGCACGTCCTGTGGTTGCTCTTGTGGGAGGAGCAAAGGTTTCTAGTAAGCTTTTTGTGCTCAATCATTTGGTGGAAAAAGTTGACTCCTTAATTATTGGTGGGGGGATGGCTAATAGTTTTTTAGCTGCGCAAGGTATCCATGTAGGGAAATCACTGTGTGAACATGCATTGATGGAAACGATAAAAAAAATCATTAAAAAAGCGCAAGAGTGTCACTGTACGCTTCTGCTCCCTCAGGATGCTGTTGTGGGATTTCGTTTTGAAAAAGATGCACCGCATCGTCTTTATGACATTGAAGATATTCCACAAGATGGCATGATATTGGATATTGGGACGCGCTCTATTGCGCATATCAATACTGCGATAGATGAAGCTGCTACTCTTGTGTGGAATGGACCCCTTGGTGTTTTTGAGATGCCTCCCTTTGATAAGGGAACCATTGCCGTTGCACGCCATGCAGCAGAACGTAGTTTGACGGGAAATTTGGTTTCAATTGCGGGAGGGGGCGATACGGTTTTTGCCCTTAATCATGCCGGTGTTGCCAATGATTTTACTTATCTCTCAACTGCTGGAGGAGCTTTTTTGGAATGGATGGAAGGTAAGGTTCTTCCTGGTATTCTTGCTCTTATGCAGGCTTAAAGGGCTTCTTTGAAGGGAAGGTTAAAGAAAAGCTATACAATCGTGTAGAGTGTTTTGATAGTGTTGCGCACTTTTAGAAATTAAGACAAAATAAGAGGAATTTTTTATGAATGAACGGCTTGAAGATATTGCACTTGCTTTGGTGCATGCGGGTAAAGGTATTTTGGCGGCAGATGAAAGTACGGCGACCATTGGAAAGCGTTTTGAAAGCATTGGTGTTGAATCCAATGAAGATAAGCGCCGTGCTTATCGTGAAATGCTTTTTAGTACAAAAGAAGCGATGGAAAACGCCATCTCTGGGGTTATTTTATTTGATGAAACCATTCGGCAAAAAGCATCAATTGGGAAAATGTTGACGGATCTTATTCGGGATTCAGGCGCTTTGCCAGGGATTAAAGTTGATACCGGTGCAAAACCCTTGGCTGCTTTTCCCCAAGAAACAATTACCGAAGGGTTGGATGGTCTTCGTGAGCGGCTAAAAGATTATTATGCTTTGGGAGCACGTTTTGCTAAATGGCGGGCGGTAATTGCTATTGATGAACACACTTTGCCAACAAGAGGCGCCATAAGACAAAATGCACAAGCTCTTGCACGCTATGCTGCCTTATGTCAGGAGTTCAATATTGTGCCCATTGTTGAGCCGGAAGTGTTGATGGATGGATCATCGTGTGGGCATTCAATTACACGCTGCTTTGAGGTGACACGCACTGTTTTGCAGGCTGTCTTTAAAGAATTGTTTGAAGCTCGTGTTCTTTTGGAGGGGATGATTTTAAAACCCAATATGGTGATTGATGGAAAGGATGCTCGCAAGGCTTCTGTTGAAGAAGTTGCTGAAAAGACTGTCCAGGTGCTTAAACAGACTGTTCCTGCCGCTGTTCCCGGAATTGCTTTTCTTTCTGGAGGACAGTCTGATCAGGAAGCAACGGCGCATTTATCTGCTATGAATTCTTTGGGCGCATTGCCTTGGAAATTGACCTTTTCCTATGGACGCGCATTGCAAGCAGCTGCCTTAAAAGCATGGGCTGGAAAAGATGAGAATATTGCTGTTGCACAGAAGGCATTTAGTCATCGGGCTCGGATGAACCATCTTGCGGCTTTGGGACAATGGACAAAAGAACAAGAAAAAGCGTGCGATTGAAGCACAAGCTCTGTTCTTAAATGCGGAGAGATTTTTCATATTTCTGCGTGATTTTTTGGGTGCCCTCATCATGATAAAAATGGCGGGGGCATTTTAGGCTTAAAAGCTTTCTCAGAGAGTTTTTTCCTTGGACCTTTTAAAAGTCTTTAATGGGTGCTATCGAGAGATAAGATTGCGGGAGAGGTGCAATTTCGAGAAGGGGAGATAATGCTAGGAAATTTGTGAATGCACAGCACTTTAGTATGGTGTCGTTCATGAGGTGGTACTTACTTTTTGAGTGAAAATCATAAAGCTCATACTGTATTGAAGAGTTTGATATTGTGATATTTTTTCTTTTTCATGTTATCATTACTTGTCATCAGCAGAATTCATTTGATTGCAGTTTTAAAGGTGGATTAAGCGGGTAGATTAGAGAGTTGCGATTTCTGAGCGGATTGGAATACAGCTTATGAAGCTTTTCTGCATCAGGGTAGCTTCTTCTTCAATGGGGGTAGACTTTCTATTGGCGAACGAATTGAATAACTCTTGCGAAAGAAAATAGATTTGCCCCTCAATAAAACACCTATTTTTTGATGATATAATTAAAGATAACTAACTTCATAGCATCTTGGCTTAAAACGGGAGGAGTTGTGGACGCTATATCTTCTAAGAATACAAGCATCAAAAGAAAAAATCGATACGCAGAATAGAGCTTTTCTGCAATTATGATGCGAAAATTGTGCAATATGGTGCGTGGGGTATTCGAAGGGATCTTTACAGTATTTACTTTCACAATTTTTCTTATCCTGTTCAGCATACGTGGACCGGTTCATGCCGTACTAAGCTTCTTTGCAGGTGCGAGTGGAATAACGTGCTTTTTATTTTTTTTCGGATATCTTATAGAACGCCGCGAAGCAACAGCAGGATGAAGCCGGTATATCGCTCACATTACTCTTAACAATTCTTGAAGGCATTTTTTCTATTTGCTCCCTGTATGCTGCGTGGGGTTACGACGCTCTCTTATTCCGTTTAGCACCTCCTGGGTATGTTCTTATTCTCCCTGAATAAATAGGGTGCAATTCGTTTGCATACAAATCAAAATGAGAGGCTGTCTGCCTCTCAAATTCTTAATAATCGCTCTCCAAAATCATAACATCAAACTCGCGTTTAATAAATGGGCTAACAAGCCTTGGTCTTTAAGCTCAAGGCAACCCTTTACAAGTTGCGCCTAACGGCATCCTTGACCTTAAGACACCAAAACGGCTTATGAACAAACTCTCTTATTAAGCCACATCATCTTTTATTCTTCTCATGTGGTTCTGAAATCATGATATAAGGGGAAAGCTTCTCATCGTACCTAAATTGTACTTTATCGTGTGTTAAATGGAAAAATGAGAAAAAGCATCTTTATGCAATATAATCCAATTATAATTTTTTGATTTAAGCATAAAAGACTTAAAGTCTTCTACAAGACTGATACGATAAAAAGGGGAAAATCGCCTATATTGAGCAACTAAGGCGTATTTTAGGTGCTCTTGATATAGTTACCAAATGGTTTTGAAGACTTATCCTTTTCGCTCTATTTATTAAAAGGTTATTTTGAGGGGGCTTGGTTAATGAATGTAAAGGAAAATTAGCACGTAATATTTCGCTTTGCTGGTATAGATGCTGAATGAGTTAATTATCGAGAGGATCACTGAAGAGGGAGCGCTAAAAAATGGTGAAAATCCTCCGTACTTCGGTGAATTCGTGGTTGAAGATATAATCGTAAAACTTGGCTTATCTGTTCCTGAAACAGCTGAATGGTTTGAAATGGTTAGGGTGTCAGTTCTGCATATGCTTGGCTCGCTATACAAAAAAAATTATGATTTAGTGCAAGCTTTAAAACATAAATACCCTAAAGATATATCCTCTTTGTACATGTTCGTATCATCGTTAAAATGCTTTCTTAAAGCACGACAGAGGGGGTGCTATAAAATTGAGAGCTGTAAAATATATTGGGCTTGGAGGGGGTGAGAAGATGGTGTTCAATCGAAGTACTCTATCCTTATTTTTATGGGCTATGCCTGAAAGAGAGAGCTGGAGAGACAATTTATGAGCAAAGAGAACGGTGTTTTGAGGTTGCGGTGTCTGCAAGAGCAGAACAGTGGTCGTGGTGATATTTACAAACAATAAATTTGATAAAATTTTACAATTTTGCCAAAAGCCGGTTTATTATAAAAGCTGTTGCTCATGTGCTCTCACAAAGTTATAAGAAGCCCAAAAGTGCTAAAAAAGTCTTTGCTCTTTTTCAATAATATAAATCTGCAAACAGTGTTCAAAAAGTGTTCGTGTTTTTGAAAGAGAATAAAAGGATATTCTTGCAATAGAGAGAAGCGTATTTGTGAATTACAATTTGTCATGATTTTCAGTAAATACTATTGTTTAGAGCGGTGAGAGAGGGTATGAAAAGTTTTTCATATTCAGTTTTTTAAAGAGTGTGGTCAGTCTTTAGGGTAGTGCTTGTGTCCCTAGAGCCTATCAAGTGAGCCGCATAAGGGTTTCAGCAAGCGAGCACCTATTATACTTTTTGCCAGCGTATACTCTTTTGTCAGCGCCCCAATGTTTTGACAGCCCTTAGAACGTAAAGGGGCAAGGGAGGTATTTTACCTCTTTCTTGTACCGTTTTACTCCACACACCAACTCTGCTTGTGATGAGCAAGCCAAGAGATTTTGTTTGACTCACTATGAGGGTTTGACATGAGAAAATCCTATGGTATTCATGATCTTTCATGGAAAACAATGAATTATCCTTATAAATCAACGTGACAGTGCTGTTATGAAGAGAACTCCTTGCACATCTTAATAGCCCATAGCGATTAACTTGGTATCATTTTATATTCTGTACACAGAAGTGTCTTTATAAAAATACTCCATCTTGCGCAGAAAAAAGAAAAACATCTCAATGCTTGCTTTTCTTTTTTCCATGAGAGATTTAAATTGATAAGCCTGTCTGAAAAAAGTGCTGTTTATGCCCTTAAAGATATTGCTCTTGTATCAAGATTACTTATTCGGGTGAAAATTGGAGTTTTGCGAGGTAAGCATAAACGCCATTTTTTGCCACAAGTTCGGCATGGGTTCCTTCTTCCACAAGGGCGCCTTTATCCATAACAAGAATGCGATCTGCTTTTAAAATTGTTGCCAAACGATGTGCAATGATCAAGGTTGTGCGGTTTTGCATCAACCCTTCTAAGGCGTCTTGCACCAACTTTTCACTGTTTGCATCTAAAGCCGATGTTGCTTCATCAAGCAGCAACAGGGGTGCATTTCTTAAAATTGCCCGCGCAATACCAATGCGTTGTTTTTGCCCCCCAGAAAGCATGGTACCGCGTTCTCCTACTTGCGTATCCAAGCCATCTGGTAAAGCTTGAATAAATTCAAGTGCATTAGCCGCTTTAGCAGCAGCAAGGATTTCTTCTTCATGGGTATTTTCAGTTCCAAAAATAATATTATCACGCAATGTTCCATCAAAAATAGCAACATCTTGTGGAACATAGGAAATTGCACTGCGTAAATCTTGTAAAGAAAGGCGATTAATTTCCATGCCATCCAACCGAATTGTTCCATTTGTCGGATCATAAAAACGAAGGATCAAAGAAAAAATGCTGCTTTTTCCTGCTCCGGAAGCTCCAACAAAAGCAACCGTTTCGCCTGCTTTTACAGAAAATGAAAGCGAGCGTAAAACCTTCTCTTGTGGTCTAGAAGGATAGGTAAAATCAACCTGATCAAAAACAAGTTCACCTCGAACAGGTTGCTCCAATGATAAAGGATTTTTAGGTGCTACAATAGTAGGTTGTTCTTGTAATAATTCGGCAAGCCGTTCAGCAGCGCCTGCTGCTTGGATTAATTCTGCTCCCAGTTCCGATAATTGCGCAAAAGTAGAAGCTCCAAAAACCGCATAAAGGACAAATTGCCCTAATGTCCCTCCTGTCATCGTTCCATTCAAAACATCACGCGATCCAATCCATAAAACAGCAACCACACTGCTAAAAACCAAAAAAATTGCAAACCCCGTAAAAAAGGAGCGCAAGATTACAGAAGCACGTGCTGTTTGAAAAGCACGTTCTATCAATTGTGAAAAACGTATTGTAACGAGTTTTTCAGCGGTAAAAGCTTGCACAGTGCGAATAGCACTTACCTGCTCTGTAGCAACAGCATTGGCATCTGCGAGACGATCTTGCGCCGCGCGGGTACGAGAGCGAACTTTACGTCCAAAGACTACTAAGGGAATGGCCACAACAGGAATAGCAGCTAAAACCAACAAAGACAATTTAGCATTGGTGATCACCATCATTACGACGGCTCCGATCACGATAATCAGCTGACGCAATGCGGTAGAGGCGGTAGAGCCCACAGCTAATTTTATTTGTGTGGTATCTGTTAGAAGCCTTGAAACAATCTCTCCTGAATGTGACCGATCAAAAAAAGCAGGAGAAAGTTTCATAATATGGACAAACACATCACGCCGTAAATCGGCAACAATCCGTTCTCCTAAGGTGATAACACAGTAATAACGGGCTGCTGAAGCAAATGCGAGAAACAAGGCTAAGATAAATAAAATTCCAAAGTAAAAATTGATATGTCCATGGCTTGAAGTAGAAAACCCATGATCAAACATTTGGCGGATAGCCACAGGCAAAGCTAATGTGACTAGAGCAGCAACAGATAACGCTAGAAAAGCAAAGATAAACAACCAACGATAGCGCAAAAGATAAGGAACAAAAATTGCAAGCGAAGAGAATGAAGATTTTTTAGGGGAAGACTTTGTCGATTTTTCTGAACGAGAACGTAATGTCATAAAATTTTGCTCACTGTATTGGATTTGTAACACTTGATACAATGATGTATCTTGAACACTTGTTTTTTGATGCGTGCTCAGTTATAGGAATAAATACTTTAAATCAATGTATCAAAAAGACAAAGGAAGTGCACTTAAAAAAACAAGCAAGTGCTATTTCATTCTATAAACGCAAAAGGTTTGACGCATGAAAGCGAATATTCACCCCAACTATCATAAAATTACCGTTGTTATGACGGATGGAACCCAATATACGACGCGCTCTACTTGGGGAAAAGAAGGCGATACTCTTAATCTAGATATTGATCCAAGAACGCATCCGGCATGGACAGGTGGCTCCCAAACACTCGTAGATCGTGGTGGTCGTCTTTCTAAATTCAAAAATCGTTTTGGTAATATTGGCATGTAAAAGCCTCCTTTTATGGGGTACAAAGGTTTTAAACAAATCGATTGCAAACGATGAGTTTTTTATCCTATCAAAGAGTGCACTTTAAATATTAATTCAAAAACGCATCCGACATAAACAGATGGGTCTTAAATACTTATAAATCATTGTGGTTGCGTTTTTAAATTCAAAAATCATTTTGAATATATGCATAAATCCTTTCTTCCCTAGAGTATAAAGACTTGAAATAAAATAATTGTAAACTTTTCTTCTTTTTTGGAACTGAACATACCCATGGAGAGGAAATTTTGGCCGCTTCTAAAGCGGCCAATGCATTTGAATTTATTCAAGCTTTACCAGATGGCTTGGATACGCAAGTAGAAGAACGTGGTACCATGCTTTCTGGGGGGCAAAAACAACGCATTGGTATTGCACGCGCGATTTTAAGAAATGCAGCCCTCTTACTGCAAGCCGGCACCATCATTATATTTGCCAACTCGTGGATGTTGCTACAGCCCTTGGCACTTGAGATAATTTATTATAGGCATTTTAAGTTCTTTCTTAATAGTTTTTTATTCACGTGGGCTCTCTCCGCTTGGTACGTGCAAAAAACATGGTTTTGATTGGTTCACCATGGAACAGGTTTGAAATGAGAGAATCTTACGGTATTCGGGATTCTCATTCAACCTATAAAATAATGAATTATTATTATAAATCAAAATGTTGCTGCTTGATGAAGCAACATTTTCTTTAGATGCAAACAGTGAAAAGTTAGTGCAAAATGCCTTAGAAGGATTGATGCAAAATTGTACAACCTTGGTCATTGCCCATCGTTTGGCAACAATTTTAAAAGCTGATCGTATTCTCGTGATAGATAAAGGCGCTTTTGTGGAAGAAGGAACACACAACTCATTATAAAAAAATAATGTTTATGCGCATTTGGCTAAACTGCAATTCTCATCTGAGTAAGTGATCTTGATACAAGAGCAGTATTTTTAAGGGCATAAACAGCACTCTTTTCAGACAGGCTTATCAATTTGAAACTCTCATGGAAAAAAGAAAGGCAAGCATTGAGATGTTTTTCTTTTTTAATAGGCTGTTCTTTTTTTTTGCCTGAGATGAAGTATTTTTATAAAGACACTTCTGTGTATAGAATATAAAACGATATCCAGTTAAATCGCTATGGACTATTAAGATGAGCGAGGAGTTCTCTTCATAACAGCACTGTCACGTTGATTTATAATGATAACTCATTGTTTTTCATGAAAGATCTTACATGGAATTTCTCGTTTCAAATTTGATTATGTTGCATTAGTCAAAACCATGTCTCTTGCATATACCAAGCAGGGAAGATTGCGTGAAGTAAAAATACTTAAAGAAAGAATAAGTCTTCTTCATGAAGCGTCTCAAGTTTTAGGGGCTGTAGTAATATTGAGGGGATTAGGAAAGTGTATGATGATGTCGCTTTACTAAAAAAGAGCCGATAAATGAGTAGAAAGACGCTTTTTATCAATTTTATAAAACAAGGTGAGCACGCAGCCATGTTTTGCTGTGTTAGGCTTTTGAGTACTTTGAACCAATATTGTGGGAGTGCATTTTAAGAATTATAAAGCTCTTCTTAAAATTGCATAAATCATTAGAGCAGTACAATTAAATACAAATTGTTTTATTTTACCAGAAAAAATATCTATATTTTGTGTATTGTTTTTATTAAAATATAATATGTAGTGATTTTCAAATAAGATGTACACATAATGATACAATATCGAGGGATCGATAAAAGAGCTGCGTTAAATATTGGTGGGAATAAAAGAGAGCAAGAATGAGTGATCAGGATACTTTCAGAGTTATAGTAGGAATAGTTATAATAGGGAGCATAATCTATAGTCTTTGGTTAGCAAATTATCAGAAAAAGCAATTAATTGAACAACTTGAACAGTTTGAGAAATTACTGCAGCTAAAAGATCGAGAGTGCGCGATATACCAAAATATTATTGCACAATGGGAACAAAGGCTTGTTAAAAAAACTCAAAAAATATCGCCAAAATGGATTAAACAATGGGATGAAGAAGCAAAGCATTGGGAAAGAGATTTACTGGAGATAAAAAATCCTGAACATTGGCTATCTTCTGAATCGAGCGGACAATGGCCTTTGATGGTAAAAGATATTTGTATGCAAGGATATGGAGAAGCGTGGTTTTTGTATGAAAAGGCGCTGACAAAAGAACTGACTGATGAACATATCAAAAAATAAATGAATTAATGATGCGTCCAATTTTTAAAGAAACTTATCCTAAAGTTGTGCGATTCATGAGACAGAATGGTGTCACATTACGAAAGTTTGTGGACCCTTTGACGAAAAAAAAGCGCTATAAGCCTACAATGCTGTTGTTTCATTGGTGGTTATATATGATTGATGATATGATTACGGCTGAATATGAACAGCAACTACAAGACAAGGCTTCAGGATACTATGAAGAGTTAAAGTCTTTGGAAATTTATTATGAAGATATACCTAAATATACAGAATATGAAACGCTAGAAGAGATACTGTCTTGTTGGTATCTTAGTCTGCCTAGAGATGCTGAATTACTATGCATTTGTAAAAGAGAGCTTCTAGCATTATTGTATGATATTTCCAGTGCTTATAAAGCGGCAAGAAAAACTTTTATTTACTATAAGCAGCTTATTGATACGGTAAAAGAAGGATATATGGCCTTTGATAAGGATTGTCGTTACTCCACGGTTAGAAATGACATTGATGTTTGTAGAGAGAAAGATAAAGAAAAGAAAAAGGGGTTGCGTATTGCTAAAGAGACTCCAACATATGAAAAAGCCTATAAATTAGGAGTCATAGAATGGATGAAGTGGTCAAGTAAGAAATGTGATAATCAATGGATCTTTTGGAAAATGCTTGTCAAAATAGGAAATTCAAAAGAAAAATTAAAAATCATTTTTGGTGATGAAAAGGTAAATGCACTGGAAGAGGCTATCAAAAAAGATCAAGAACAGTTCGTGAGCGAATTTCAAGAAGCAATTCTCGAGAACAAAAATGTGCATTTTTATAAATCCCATGCCTATTTGATACATACTTTAGAATAATGCTGAAAAGAAGGAGAAGCTGGTAACAATTGTATGAATCGGTGAATTTACTGAAACCTCTGTTATCACACGCGGTGGTGAAACATATTGATAAGCAGTGAGAGTAATGTACAGCAGCTCTTACCAAAAAGGAGAGAGTGGGCTCTTCTAGAGTCAAGTTTTTGCGCGCAGTGTAAGAGTGATCTCTCAAGAGAAGTAGGAGAGGTTTTTGCCTCAGGTGCGATAATTGTTTCTTGTGGCGTTTGGTTGTGATGTTTTTTTGTTTATTGCCTTTTGCAGATTGTTTGGAGGGGGATTTGGATAACAGAAACGTCAATAAGGTAAGCTATTGGGGATTGCTTTTGTGGTGGGTATAGCGGGTATATTTTTTATTCGTGATGATGTTTTTGTCACTATCTAATCAGTTATTTCCTATCGTTATTTGAAAGAAAATTTAAAACTTTCTCTTCACGTGTTTTTTTAAAGTTCTAAGGGTTTTGTAAAAAAACTGTAAGAATTAAATGCTTTTTTGAAGTTTTTTTTTATAGTTTGATGCGAATGTGTTTATTGCAAGCAATGATGTGTTTTTGCGAAATATATCGCTGCTGCCTTCTTTATCAGTGACAAAAACACCGGTTTTGCGAAGCATCAGTATGCTGGTAGTTTTATCAAAAATGTGCAGGTTATCTCCCCAAAAACCATCGGTTTTTTCTGCGGCGACATAAGATAAACTCAAGAGCAGCGCTAAGACAGTGCAGTCCAGTAACTTCCATCATTATATTGCGTAATTCAATAAGATAGGCTCCATGATTTGGGCGACCAAAATGAGGCATTCCTGTGGCAATGACACAATCTTCTAGTCTGCGTCGAGCAGAAACGCGACAGCGGCGGTCATTGAAAAAAGCACCACACCCGCGTTCTGCGGTAAAGAGTTCATCACTCACGGGATTGTAAATGACACCACCAACGATTTTTCCTTGGCTTTCTAAGGCAATGGAAACAGCAAAAAAAGGAATGCCATGGAGAAAATTTGTGGTGCCATCTCAAAGGGTCAACAATAAAACGGTGTTGTGAATCTTCTCCAGTGATTTCTTCTGACTCTTCCATCAGAAAACCAAATTTGGGGTGTGCTTTGCTTAATTCATTGAAAATAATTTTTTCCGCTTTGCGATCTGCTTGGCTGAGGTCATCTGCTGGATTTTTTTAGGCTTAAATGCCTTTTTTGAGAACTCTTTCTAATTTTAGGCGAATGTGTTCATTTCCGGCAATGATGTTTTTTTTGCGAAATATATTGTTGCCGCCTTCTTTATCGGTGACAAAACCACCGGCTTCACGAACCATCAGTATTCCAGCAGCCATATCCCAAATTTGCAGGTTATCTTCCCAAAAGCCATCGGTTCTTCCAGCAGCCACATAAGCTAAATCAAGAGCAGCAGCACCAAAACGGCGAAGTCCGGCAACCTCTGCCATCACATTACGTAATTCAATAAGGTAGGTTCCATGATTTGGGCGACCAAAATGAGGCATTCCTGTGGCAATGACACAATCTTCTAGTCTGCGTCGAGCAGAAACGCGACAGCGGCGGTCATTGAAAAAAGCACCACACCCGCGTTCTGCGGTAAAGAGTTCATCACTCACGGGATTGTAAATGACACCACCAACGATTTTTCCTTGGCTTTCTAAGGCAATGGAAACAGCAAAAAAAGGAATGCCATGGAGAAAATTTGTGGTGCCATCTAAAGGGTCAACAATAAAACGGTGTTGTGAATCTTCTCCAATGATTTCTTCTGACTCTTCCATCAGAAAACCAAATTTGGGGCGCGCTTTGCTTAATTCATTGAAAATAATTTTTTCCGCTTTGCGATCTGCTTGGCTGACATAATCTGCTGGTCCTTTCAAAGACACTTGCAAATTTTGCACTTCACCGTAATCACGTACCAACGAGCGTCCTGCTTTCATTGCAGCTTGCACCATGACATTCATGACTGCAGAATGGGCCATTTTTTATTCCTTTATTTATCTTTTTCATTTGCGCGACGCAAATAAATCAATTCATTGGTGTCTACAATGATACGTTCACCAGCATTCATAAAGGGGGGAACAAGAATACGAATCCCGTTTTCAAGAATGGCGGGTTTATAAGAGGAGGTAACCGTTTGTCCTTTGATGGCAGGGTCGGCTTCTGCAATCGTGACAGCAACTTGATCAGGAAGTGAGATGCCAATAGGCTTTTCTTGATAAAGTTCAACTGTAACTGTCATCCCATCTTGGAGAAAAGCAGCACGTTCACCAACAAAATCCTTTTGAAGTTCTAGTTGTTCATAAGATTCTGAATCCATAAAGACCAAAGCATCCCCTTGTTGATAAAGAAAGGTGAAATCTTTTTGTTCAAGGCGCACGCGTTCGACTGTCTCAGCAGCGCGAAATCGCTCATTAAGTTTTGTACCATCAATCAAATTTTTCATTTCAACTTGGTTAAATGCACCACCTTTTCCTGGTTTTACAGCGTTGCATTTAACAGCAACCCATAAGCTTCCTTGATGTTCGATCACATTACCAGGGCGAATTTCATTGCCATTAATTTTCATCGTTTCTATCCAATTCTATTCTTGCAAAAAGAACTCTCTTGTTGTCTTTATGGCGCTTTTCTTTGCTGCCTTTAACAGTCAAGCTCTTTTGTTATTTTCGGGCTAAAATCCCTTTGATTAACCTTGCGGCTCTCTCATGGTCCTGTGTGCTCTTTATGGGCTTTCTCCTGCTTTTTGCAAAGAGAAAAGCTTAAGTAAAAAAGGACCTTTATGTATTTTTGCTTTTCAGCTCTTTGCAAGACCATAAAAAGCGCTCAGACGCAAGCTTTTTAAAAATTTGCACAAAAATTTTTTAGAATTTTGGGGGAAATTTATCCCGTTGTGTCGTAAAATATCATCATTGATGGCAATAATATAATTGATGGCAATGATATAATTGATGGCAATGATATAAGTTCCCTAAAACCATGAGATGTTTTTAATTAAGAATATGTGATGAATATGTGAATACGGAGTTTATTATAGTGTCTCATGGGATAGAGCGTGGTGTGTTATCGGAGGGTGTTCGTTTGTATTCTCATCAGAGATGAGCTGTAAAATGGCTCTTTGTTTTATCGAGGTTAGGACTCTAAATTTTTTGAGAAGCAGGTATTTTTCTGTACTTGATGCGATTTCATCATGAGAGTACGGGGGCTGTTGTTTTGTTAAGATATCAGCATAGAAAAAGGAAAGTAGAACATTTGAGATAGCGGCAATTTATTTTAAACGCCCTATGCTGACACGATTTAAGCCGTTTTCATATTTCTGGATTTGTTGGAAAGTGGCACCTAAATGTTAACCTAATGTTTTTTGAGACATTTTTAGCATTTTTTGTCTCAAACGAATTTTTTTATCAATGAAAATGTCGTTATCAAGATTTTTGGCTCGCATTTTAAAGCCCCCGCCGGTTGCGAGCGCCCTCGCGTTGGTATTCTGGGAGTCTAAAAACACTGACCTCAAATCAGCATTTTGCTTTTAGTGCTTAAAGCACCTGGACAGAGCACAATCTCCCGGAATTTCTATAAATTTTATCTTTTTGATGCAGAGAGGAGTATTTTAAAAAACAGGAAGGAGCTTTATTGCTTCTTTGTGCGCTTTTTCTAGTTGTGCCTTATCCATGCCTTGGAGCATTATTTCAAGATCAGGAGCTTGCATTTTTGCCTCCTTTGCGAGCATATACCATGCCGCTGCCATTATTATATCGCCTTTTGTTCCTGTGCCATCTCGATAAAGCCTTGCAAGGGAAATCTGTGCTGGTGCTACCATGTTGATAGCATTTCTTTGAAGTAAATGAAAAGCACGCTGAAAATCTGTTTCTCCTCCACGCCCCTGTACAAGCCATTGTGCTAAATGAAGTTGAGCTTTTAAGTGGTTGTTTTGAGCCGCTACCTCCATGAGCTTGCGGGCATTGCGATCATCTTTTGGTCGCTTTAACGTGCCTAAGGAAAGAATTTTTGCAGCAGAAAAAGCCGCTTCAGCATCGCCAAGAGCAGCACCTTTTAAGTACCATTTTAAGGCTTGCTCGATTGCTTCATTTTCACGACTTTGGGAAGAAACACCAGGGAGAGCTTGTTTTTCCTGTGAGGCTTTATAAAGAAGCAGTTGTCCATAATAAAAATAGGCTTCCTTGACGCCTGCTTTGACAGCTTTTCGAATGAATTGCGCACCAAGTTCTTGATTTTGTTTTATAAAGTTACCATCAAACAACATAAGTCCATAGCGTAGTTGTGCTTGGGGTTCTCCCTGTTTTGCAGCGCGTTCAAACCATAAAGCAGCACGCGCACCGTCAATAGGAACAGCACATCCTTCCATATAAATTCGGGCAAGAAGAGTTTGTGCAAAAGGATCATTTTTTTCAGCACGTCGGAGTGCTTCACGAAAAGCTTTTAAATAATAACCTTGGATGTAATAGTCATAGGCTTGGTCATAGTCTCCAGCTTTTAAGGGCTGAAAGGGTTCTTGAGTGTTTGAAGCTTCTTGAATCGTATTGAAAGAGCTTTCAGAATTTGAGATTTCTTCAGTGTTTCCCGCTGAACTTACAGCAGAACTTGCAAGCCCAATCACGCCTAAGATGAGCAGCTTCACGCTTCTCTTGATCATGGTGTTTTCTCCTCATTACCGATCAGAATTTTCACATTTTTTTTTCATCATTACAAGCCGTATAAGAATTTCATTTCTATATTACTTTTTATCTCTCAGTTTTTCGTCTTGGTTCAAGGTAGGGTTGGGTAAGTTAAAAAAGTAGCATAAATGTCGACGAGAGACAGACTGTTTAAAACAGTCCTGTTAAAAATAATAATGATGAAGGGTTATCGTATGTAAAGATGCTTATCTTCTATTATATCAATGGCTTCTCCCCCTAAAATGAAAAAATGCTTACAATGGAGGTTGCTTTTAAAAATACGTATGAATGCTTATGAATAGCGCACGCTATCCGTGTGATGTTAGCTTGCATTCTCATCAGAGATCAGCTGTAAAAAGGCTTTCTTTTTTACCGTTGTTAGAACTCTAAATCTTTTGAGCAGCAGGTATTCCTCTGTGCTTGATGCGATTTCATCATGATGATACGGGGGCTGGTGTTTTGTAATGATATCCGCGTAAAAAAAGGCAATAGGAACATTCAAAATATCAGAAATTTCCATTAAACGCCCTGCGCTGACACGATTTAAGCCGTTTTCATATTTTTGAATTTGTTGGAAGCTGACGCCTAAAGCGTGCCCTAAAGTTGTTTGAGACATTTTTAGCATTTTTCGTCTCAAACGAATTTTTTTGCCAATAAAAAGATCAATATTAAGATTTTGAGATTGCATTTTTCCCCGCCGGTTGCGAGCGCCCTCGCATGAGTATTCCGGGAGCTTGAAAATACTGAACTCAAATCAGCCTTTTTGCTTTTAGTGCTTAAAGCACCTGGACATAGCAAAAACTCCCGGAATTCCGGGATACCCACAAAGTGGGATAAATTCATGTTTGAGTTTTCGGGTTTTCAAGGCCCTATTGATCGTTGCGTATGCGACCAAAACATCTTCTAATTCATAAAGTAATTTTAGGAAATTTACAATAAAAATTAAAATAGTGTCTCTTAACGTGTCGTTTCTTAAAATGGAGGGGTGGCATGTTTTGCATTCAAGCAATAAAGTGTTCACAAAGGGGACTTTGAATAGCACACACTATCGCGTGATGTTAGCTTGCATTCTCATCAGAGATCAGCTGTAAAAAGGCTTTCTTTTTTACCGTTGTTAGAACTCTAAATCTTTTGAGCAGCAGGTATTCCTCTGTGCTTGATGCGATTTCATCATGATGATACGGGGGCTGGTGTTTTGTAATGATATCCGCGTAAAAAAAGGCAATAGGAACATTCAAAATATCAGAAATTTCCATTAAACGCCCTGCGCTGACACGATTTAAGCCGTTTTCATATTTTTGAATTTGTTGGAAGCTGACGCCTAAAGCGTGCCCTAAAGTTGTTTGAGACATTTTTAGCATTTTTCGTCTCAAACGAATTTTTTTGCCAATAAAAAGATCAATATTAAGATTTTGAGATTGCATTTTTCCCCGCCGGTTGCGAGCGCCCTCGCATGAGTATTCCGGGAGCTTGAAAGTACTGAAATCTAATCAGCTTTTTTTGCTTTTAGTGCTTAAAGCACCTGGACATAGCAAAAACTCCCGGAATTCCGGGATACCCACAAAGTGGGGTAAATTCATGTTTAGATTTTCGGGCTTTCAAGACCCTCTTGGTCGTTGCGTATGCGACCAAAACATCTTTTAATTCATAAAGTAATTTCAGGAAATTTACAATAAAAATAGTTTTTTACTTACAAAATTTGTTTTTTAATGAGAGGCTATCTTCCTCTTAAATCTCTCTGGAATGATTGTCAAAATCATGACATTAGCCCCCGTGTTTTTTGAGAGGGTTAAAAAGCCTTAAGTTTTAAGATCAAAAGAACTTTGGACGCTTAAAAGTTAAACATTTTCAATTCGCTAATATTAACAACATAGCCAAGAGTAATTATCTTCAATATTCAGGAATAGAAAGGACATATATTATGAAGACCACCCTTTCTCCGCTAATTTCAGAGTTCGAAACCGTTGAACAGGAAAGCAGCTACACTGCATGGCTGCGCGATAAGGTAGCGAGCAGTCTTGCAAATCCATATCCTCCTATTCCGCATGATGAGGTTATGGCTGAAATGGAAGTTATAATCAGTCAGCTTGAAGCTGAACAGAAAAAGTGATGCTTCCGGTTGTTTGGTTGTCTTCGGCGCGCGACGATTTGCGTCAGATTTTAACTTATATTGCTCGCGAAAATCCATCTGCTGCGCGCCGAATGAAAAGGTTTTTGGAAGCATCCTTACTGCCATTGGCTGAACATCCATATTTATACAGACAGAGTGAGAAGGTATTAGGATTACGAGAAATTGTAGCGCATCCAAATTACCTTATATTGTATCGAGTAGCTGCACATCAAATCGAAATTGTAGCTGTAGTACATGCCTGACGTGAATTTCCTATTTTTCTTTAATCTAATCAGAGGCTATCTGCCTCTTAAACCTTTCTGGAACAATTACCAAAATCATGACAACAGCCCCGCGTTTATCAAAGAGACAAAAATGATCTTCTACGGTAGTGAATTCACACGCGGTCTCTTCATTAAAATTTGCACAATCGCTTGCTGTTTGAATAAGGGGGGAGGTGATCGTTTCTTTGTGCTATAGGATGTGTGTCTGTGGAATGTGGTGAGGTGCCTTGTGATTTTGGGTGTGCGCTTTAAAAAATAAACATAAGCATTATTCAAATTTAACGTGATGCTGTAGTAAATTTTTTTGCATCTAATTTCTTTGCATCTAAATTGAAGCCGGCTTCACATAGTCGATGAGAAAGATCTTTAAGTGTTTCTTTTACGTGTTCTTTAAAAGGAAGGTATATAATTCCATTAATATCTGAAGGGAGTTCAAGGTCTTGTTTTTTTAGAATAGCGACATTTTTGCGAGAAAGCGCAGACATTAACATGCCCATTTCGAAAATAACGTTTTGTCGCGCACGGGGTTGTGCTGCTTTTTTGCCGGCAGATTTGGCATAGCCTATATCATCGGGAGTAAGCAGCACAATACCAAATTTTATGAAATCGCTACAGATTCCTTTTTCTAAAGCTTCAATGATGGTTAAGCCATTCCCGCCAGTATTTTGTAAAATGTATGGTTCAAGATTAAAATCATTAAGAATAGATGTAAGTTGCTTTAGGGCAGTACGGTCATGACCATGAACGATAAAAATTTTTTTAGGAGAAGATTCTAAGGTATTGGAAGCAGTCTTTGGAGAAGGATTCGTTGATGTTTCTTGTATGTGTTTAACCAAAGCTTTTTCTAGATTTGTCACAGCGGATTCTTTGCCTTGAACGTTGATTGTTCCTGTGCTTTCATACCAATTAATAACGCCTCCTTCGGAGGTTTTGATCTGATATCCTTTAGAAGAATTAAGTGATAGAGACTTAATTTCTATGATTTTATATCCAGCTGTTTTAACTATATCTTTAAGGTCTTCGAAGGTTCCGCTATATTTCACTGTTTATATTCTTTCAATATTGCTGGCTATTAATATAAAATGTTGGTTTATTTTTATAACTATTTGAATTTAAATAGCTTTATGATTTCATGTTCTTATACGATGCACAAAAAGAAACGGTCACCTTCCATTCAATTGATTGAAACGTGGGAAAACTTGACTAAATGATGGGAAATTTTACTGCGTGATAAAGCGATCTGATTGAATTGTGAATGAACGAAACGAATTTTTCTCCTATTTGTATATGCCGTTATGTGCTCTATATAAGAAGCACGAAAGTTAACGCTTTATTTATAAATTCTCCTCCTATATTACAAGGGGGTTTTCTCACATTTTTCTTGCATTGTTTTAAGCAGTATTAAGGGGTTGTCGTTCCTCAAAATGACTTCTTCTACAGCAATGAATTCACATCCAGTCTTTAAGACTTCATCAAAGGTTGAAAAATCGCTTCCTGCTTGGATAATGGCGGGGGTTTGCATAATTTCTGCCCACCATGTTGCTAACTGGAGATTGCGGGGGTGCGCTTGGGGTTTTTTATCAGCCCCGAGTTTTCCAAAGAACAGGTAATCAACACCTGTTTCCGCTGCAAGCATAGCACTATGGCGATTGCGTAGATTGCCAAAGCCTATGATTTTTTGTTCCTTTTGCTGATTTTTGAAGCTTTCAAGAGCGTTAAGATCATCTTCTATGTGTAATCCATCAGCCTTTATGCGCCCAGCAATGCGGCTGTCATCAGCGATGAGAAGGGCTGCGTCATGATGTTGAATATCTTCTGCGTAAGTTTGCGCTTGTTGTTGTAAAAAAGAGCCATCATCTTTCAACCTTTCAGAATCATAGAGGATGACGCATGCAAAAGACTTTGTTTGCAAAATTTGCTGCAAAAATGTGTGTGGGGTGTTGCGCCGAACATCAAGTGTTAAAATCAACTGAGGGAAAAGAGGTGGATCAATTGGTTTATTTTTTTGTTGTGTCATGTCAAATCCCTGTTTCTTAGAAAAAATAACGCTTAAAAATTAAAGTTTCATTCTATTATGCTTATTTGCGATGAAAGTGACCACCATTTTCACGTAATTTAAAGGATTTGTGGGTGTGTGGAAGCCTGTTTATGAGAAATGAGAGTGTTTTTAAGCATAATATGTTACCTTTTCGCTGTGATACACGTATGGACGCTTTTCGTTCTTTTGCCTTTAAAAAACTTTTGCTTTTAAAAAAATAAACGCTTAAAATGAAACTTGACTCTTAAAAATTAAAATTTCATCCTGTTCATGCTTGTTGGCAATAAGGGTAAGCACCATTTTTATGGGACTTCAAGGGGGGTGCAACGTGTGGGAGTCCACTGATGAAGTACCAAGGTATTCTTGAGCATAATACTCAACCTTCTCATCGTGATACACGCATTGACGTTTTTCGTTCTTTGGCCTTATTGACGATTTTCATCAACCATATTCCCAGAACGATCTATGAGTCTTTTACTCATAGAAATTTCGGTTTTTCTGATTGTGCAGAAGTGTTTGTTTTGCTTTCAGGGATTGCTCTTGGGTTAAGCTTTCATGGACGGTTACAGCAAAAATCCTTTGCTTTTATTATCCGAAAACTTTGGTACAGAGCTCTGCAGCTCTATGGGGCATATCTTTTTACGACTTTTGTCACGTTAAGTCTTTTTTTTGCTGCCTTTTTATTATGGCGAACAGAAAAACTTTTATCGATGAACAACGTGGGACTCTTTTTTAAAGAGCCTGGTATCGCATTTTTGAGTACCTTAAGCTTTGGGCATCAATTGGGATATAATAATATTCTTCCTCTTTATATCGTTTTGATGTTTTTTGCGCCTTTTATCCTTTATTTGAGTTGTAAGCAGACAAAATGGCTGCTTTTGGGCTCCTTTACACTGTATCTTATCTGCGGATTTTATAAAATTGCTCCTCCTTCTTATCCTTTAAAGGGAAAGTGGTTTTTAAATCCTTTGTCTTGGCAATTCTTATTTGTCATAGGATTGACCAGTACTTTAGCGCTTAAACAAGGAAAAAAATCGCTTTTCAGTCTTTTTGGATTGTTTGTGCGGCAGCGTATCTCTTGTTGGCGCTGTTATGGGTTCGCTTAAACTGGTGGGGCATTTTGGGGTGGCTTGGCTGGTCTTCCCCATTGTTGAACTTTAATAAAACCTTTTTAAGCTTGCCACGTTTACTCCATGTTCTTGCATTAGCCTTTCTCATTCTTTCTTTGCCGCGCATCAATAAATGGTTTTATGTCTCTCAGAAACATCCTTTAGCAATTTTAGGAAAACATAGTTTACCGGTCTTTGTAACGGGAACCATTTTTGCGATGTTTGGACAAATTATAAAAACAGTGATGACAGAAACGTTTTTTTCCGATACCCTCTTAATAATAACGGGTATTGCTTTGCAATTTGGAGTCGCTTATTATTGTGAAAAACGGCAATCTTGGCAGTGGTCCTTTTCAAGGAAAATGATCCGTTTATAAAAAATATTCCTGTAGTGTTTGTTGGGCACGTTAACCTTAGTATAAAAAGTGCGTTGCGCAAAAAAATTAAAAGAGGTAGCAGTTTTAAAAAAAAGCGTTCTATACAGCAACAAAAGAAACTTTTTAATACTCTATTCGTTAAGGGGTATGATTTTGTGCTGATACTTGGAGTATAAAAGCGTGAGTGTACATAAACGTCCATATGATGAACCTATTATCATGATTGAGCATAATGCTTTTGAAAATGCTTTTAATCGTCTCTATGAAGAAACAATGGCGCTGATTGAAAAAACCGCAGCGTATATTGACTCAGAAGGGAAATTAGTAGCACGCTCTCTTTCGGCAGAGGTTTCTGCAGTTTATGCGAAAGAGGCTATGTATTTAAGTACACGACTTATGCAAATCGCTTCTCAACTCCTTCTTCTTCGCGCAGAGCGTGAAGGGGAAATGTCATCAGAACAAATAAAAAAAGAAATTGTAAAAGTATCTCTTCATACACCGACATTGGAACTTGAAACCCCTCATTGGCAAGAACTGCCAGAAACTTTTCGCCAATTTGTTTCTCATTCATTGCGTTTAGAAGCGCGCATAACCTATATGCGTGCTGGGTGGGAAACTGCGGCCTCCTCTGCTCTAGAAGATGATAATCCAGTAGGAAAACAAATCGAATTGCTCAAAACAGCCTTTGGGCGTTCTTAGAGGGACTCCCCTTGCTTTGTGCGAAGGAGAAATATCATCAGAACAAATAAAAAAAAGAAATTGTAAAAGTGTCACTTCATACACCGACATTGGAACTTGAAACCCCTCATTGGCATGAATTGCCAGAAACTTTCCGTCAATTTGTTCTCGTTCATTACGTTTAGAAGCGCGCATTTTTTTCATTTAGAGATGCTGCTGTAGTTTAAGCGTTCTGGTCAATAAGGGGCGGCTTTATCTTGAACGATGATAATCTAGTGGGAAAACAAATCGAATTGCTCAAAACAGTCTTTGGGCGTGCTGAGAATAATAGCTCCTTGCTTCTTTCTTGCGATATTTAGAGCAGTATACCCATTTTTTTTTACAACCGAAATTTCACAACTAAAACTAATCTAGAGTGCTTTTTTCTGCCTAATTTTATTTGAGCGTAGGAAATATCTTGAGCTTATAGCTGAAGGGTATAGGTATTGATTGTAAATTATGGCATGGGATGGAGTATGGTTGGTTTTGTGGGAAATCGGCTTTGGTTGATTGCAGCTGGAATACTTTCTGTTGATCTATCGTGTGATTTTGTTTTGGCTCTGATAATGATCTGGCTCTAAGATAGAGTAGGGGCTTGTACATCAATTTATTTGTGCTCTATAATTTATGCCTATAAAGCTGCTGTAAAGTGTGTGTTAATGAGGATGATACACATTGTTACAGTTTTTGGGCTTCTTTTGTTTTGAATGGAAGGTATTTTCCCTCGCGTAAAATAAAATATCCAAAATAAAGTGCCATATAATGAATGTCCCATGGGTTCCCTGTGCCCCTATGCATGTTCCTCTCTATGAAATGTTATTGTGGTGTGATGGGTATATTCAAAAACACCTCTCAGTTCTTATTCATATCCGTTGAGCCTCTCTCATCTTTACGCTTGCAAAGGAGAAAGCCGGCACGATCATCATCTTTGCCAGTCCCCAATGTTGCGGCAGCCTTTGGAACTTGAGACAATTCATTAGAAGCATTTTTAGTCCTTTCTTGTACAGTTTCACTCTATACGGCAATCCCACGTTTCATATGTAAGAGAATGGTTTTGATTGCTTCAATATAAACAGATTTGTAATGAGAAAATCTTAGGATATTCGGGATTCTTATGCAACATACAAAATAATTAATTATCTTTGTAAATCAATGTGTTGAGTTATTGTGGTAGCGTCATGCTATAATGTAAAAAGTTTCCGCAAAGTGTATACTATCCATTGCATAGCCTCTTTACACATTATGAATGTGCAATTCAGCATTCTCTCTTTGCTCGCTTGCGATGTTTAACCGTTATGGCATTGGATATGATATAGAAAGGGAATTTTTATGCTTTAGAGGGTGCTTGCTTGTGATGTGTGAATGGTTTTGATTGATTTCAGTTACGCTTCATAAAGTATGTTCCATAAAGATGCTGTTCGTTGTGTGTTATAATTGTATAAATTTGGGAGGATGATTATCTTTTTACTGGTTTTGTCTTGGGTTGCTGGTTTCTTTGTGGTCTTGTCTTTATTCACATCTTTATTCACAGGGGGGAAAAGTGTATAGACTGTAGTTTATGGCAGAGACGATTCGTATTATAGGCATTGATCCCGGATTACGGCGTACAGGGTGGGGCGTTATCGATGTTGCGGGTAATCGTCTTCAGTTTATTGCAGCAGGGACGGTTTCTTCTGATGTACAGTGTGAGCTGGCTTCCAGACTATGTCAGATCCACAAAGGTCTTTCAGAGGTTGTGCATCAATTTATGCCCCATGAAGCCGCTGTAGAACATGTATTTGTCAACAAAGATGCTACAGCAACTTTAAAACTTGGCCAAGCGCGTGCAATTGCACTGCTGGTTCCTGCGCAAGCAAATCTTCCTGTTTTTGAATATGCGCCCAACAAAGTGAAAAAATCAGTTATTGGGGTTGGACATGGGGCTAAAGAACAAATCCATATGATGGTCAAAGTTCTCCTCCCACGGGCTGAATTTGATAGCAGTGATGCGGCTGATGCTCTTGCTCTTGCTCTTTGTCATAGTATGCACCGTAACAGTATTGACCGATCTTATCAGGCAAGGATGGCGATATGAGTGGGGTGGAAGCATGATTGGCAAATTAAAGGGCACTCTTGAACATATCTTTGATGATCATATCCTTCTTGATGTTCACGGTGTGGGGTATGTTGTTTTTGTGTCAAATCGGCTGCGTCCTTCTTTACCCTCTGTTGGGGAGGCGTTAAGCCTTTTTATTGAAACGCATGTTCGGGAAGACGCAATCCGCCTTTTTGGTTTTGCTACAAGAGCTGAACAGGAGTGGTTTTGTCTTCTACAAAATGTTCCTGGAGTAGGGGCAAAGGTTGCTTTGGCAATCTTGGGTACTTTATCGCCAGATGAACTTGCACAGGCTATTGCTTTAAACGATGTTGCGATGATTAGTCGAGCGCCAGGCGTTGGTAAAAAAGTCAGTGAAAGAATTGTGGGTGAACTGAAAAGTAAAACACTCCCCTTTGAACAAGCTGTCAAGACTGTTTCGGTTTCTCAGCGTGAGATGACCAATCAACCTGCGCATGATGCGCTTTCCGCGTTGATGAAGCTAGGGTTTGAACGGGAGCATGCATCTCGTGCTCTTGCTCTTGCGATGAATGCTCTTGAGGGGGAAACTGTTTCTTCTGCCCTGCTGATCCGCCATAGTCTCAAATTGCTTTCTTCTCCTACTTAAAATCAAGGTAACAATGCATAAAGATGAAGATAAACGCCTTCTGGGTTCCGCCCCCCTTCCTAACGATCCAGATCGTTCCTTGAGGCCACAAGTTCTCGATGACTTTATTGGTCAAGAAGCGGCGCGGGCTAATTTAAAAATATTTATTGAAGCAGCAAAAACGCGGCAAGAAGCGCTGGATCACGTTTTGTTTGTAGGGCCACCGGGGTTGGGAAAAACAACGCTTTCACAGATTATGGCAAAAGAATTAGGCGTTAATTTTCGCTCTACTTCAGGGCCGGTCATCGCTAAAGCAGGAGATTTAGCCGCTCTCTTGACCAATCTTGAAGAACGTGATGTCTTGTTTATTGATGAAATTCATCGCTTAAATCCGGCGATTGAGGAAATTCTTTATCCAGCCATGGAAGATTATCAACTTGATTTGATCATTGGGGAGGGGCCGGCCGCACGCTCGGTGAAAATTGATCTGGCTAAATTTACTTTGGTGGCAGCAACCACACGTTTGGGGCTTTTAACCACACCTCTACGAGACCGTTTTGGCATCCCAATTCGTCTCAATTTTTATACGATAGAAGAATTGGAATATATTGTGCAGCGTAATGCACGACTTTTTGCCGTTAAGATCAGTGATGATGGTGCTCATGAAATTGCACGCCGAGCACGCGGGACGCCTCGTATTGCCGGACGGCTTTTACGGCGCGTTTGTGATTTTGCTCTGGTTAAACAGGCAAAACAAATTGACCAAAAAATCGCCGATGAAGCCCTTTCGCGCCTTGAGGTTGATCATCTTGGGCTTGATCCGCTTGACCGCCGCTACTTGCTCCTGATTGCGGAAACTTTTTTAGGGGGACCGGTGGGGATTGAAACGATTGCTGCTGCTTTATCAGAACCACGCGATGCCATTGAAGATATTGTTGAACCGTATTTGCTCCAACAAGGTTTTATTCAAAGAACCGCTCGTGGACGCATTCTAACTGAAAAGGCTTGGAGCCATTTAGGGCTTTCTGCTCCAGCCTCTACAACGTCTATACAAAGGCGTTCTCAACTTTCTGATGCTCAAGACAATTCATCACTTCAGACATCTTTATGGGATGGGGAAGATGATTAAGACATTCTCTTTATTAAAAGAAACTATGTGAATATTTTATAGCAAGGTCATAAAATACAAGAGACGTGCCTTCTTTTAGCATATTCTGGCTAAAAAGGTTTGGCACTATATTAAAGATTTTTTGCTTTTCACAACTTCAACACAAAAATGTGTTCAATCTTTTGATTGATAGATAATTTGCTATATTAGATGATTTTATGGGATATGAAGTCGATGACAGAAATAACACCTTTTAAGAGCAATCATACAAACGCTTTTCATAATTTTCAGGTCCGCGTTTATGTTGCGGATACAGATTTTTCCGGTGTAGTTTATCATGCGCGTTATCTTGAGTTTTTTGAACGAGGACGTTCAGAGTTTTTACGCGATACCGGTTTTAATAATAAGATGTTAGCAGCAGGGGGTGAGGGGGAAAAACTATTTTTTGTTGTTCGTCATATGGAAATTAATTTTTCAAGACCCGCTAAAATTGATCATCTTTTAGTCGTTAAAACACGTGTTACTCATATCCAAGGGGCCCGCTTTTTTATGGAGCAATCTATTTTGCATGAGATGACTGCGTTGGTAACAGCCAAAGTTGAAATTGCTCTGATTAATGAGGAGGCAAAACCGCGACGTTTACCCAAAGAGCTTTTTGCAAAAATGCTTGGTTAAAAGTGTTATTCATTGAATTAGCAGTTTCAGGAGAGATCAGCAGATATAAAGTAATCTATAATCTAAGACTATACATTTATCATAGCCTAGATGTTTTCTAACAAGGTTACACGATACAGCAAAAGAAAGCACCTCTGCTACAATAACTACAATAAATTGAAGATGATATCCCACAAAATTAAACACGCCCTATCCATGTTATGATTCGAAATCAATGTCATATCATCCATTTTCTGCTATAAGCTCAAGATATTTTTCTTTCTTTTGAAGAAAGGTTTGTTGGCATCAGAAAACAGCGAAAAGGTACAAAATATAAAAAAATAAAAATGTATATACCCAGCAACATATTGCAATAAAGGGATAATAAGCTATTAGGTCGAAAATTGTCTTAAAAACACCCAAAGGGTGTTTTTAAGCAATTTGATTTGTTTTTTTACTGGATTGTCATTTGGTCTCACAAGAGCGCGTCTCTCATCCATTTCTATCCATCATGCATAACTTTATGTGCGCTTCTAAGCGTAGTAAATGAGTGAGAGATCAATGTATACAAAGCAGAAATGCATTCTTGCATTTAAAGTTTCAAAAGCATATTATTCTATATAATATATTGACTTAGAAAGATAAATTATCACTTCTTACGGGCACAAACCCTAATAGAGGAAGAGAATAAAATACTTTTATTTCAAATCTGTTCATGTTGAAACAATTAAAATCATTTGCTTATACATCATAAGAGAACAATATAAACCATTGAAAAAATTGTAAAAATGTTCCTTATGGATCATTCTCAATGCAATAATGATCAAATATCGCAAGTGAGCAAAGAGAGCGAAGAAGCCGGTTTTCATGAAGTAAAGATATGAAAAGGCTTTTTTCATGTCACAGAAGCTTGTACGTTATACCATGGTACCAGAGAGATGATAGGCATTGAAAGGGGCTAATTCACAACACAATGAGATTACATGAGACTTACACTAGATTATATAGGACTTATAGGGGGGCCTGGGTGAGGTGCATTGTTGTGAGGCGTTTTAGGGTGGTTTAGTGTCGTTTTTTGTGCCCGATGGTGTGATCTTATTAAAGAATGAGAGAAACAATAGCCTGAGGCAAAGCGTCATCTTTTATGATGATAACATATTTATTTACAATGATAATTCATTGCGTTGTCACTTTCAGATAATTCTGAAACTTGTAAAACTTTTTCTTTTCAAGCTCTATTGCCGCGAATTAATCAAAAACATTTTCTTACATGTCACAAGCGGAGTTGGTGAGTGGGTACAAAAACACTTAAGAAAGGAATAAATGCCTCTTATGAATCTTTTCAAGTGCTAAGACTTATTGCAGCATTTTAAGCTAGAAACGCGTATGATGATTTAGCGTTCTTTTCATAGGCGTAAAGATGGTGGTGCATAATAGATTTTATATCATGCATTTTTATATCTTTTATTTTTATAGCATTTATGGAGAAATCCTGATCGTTATATTTTTCATAAATGCTGTTGTGAAATGAGAGGGGCGTGCATTGAGGGATGTCTCTCGTCATAACTTTTTAAGGAAATTTAAGAAACAAGTCTTGTTTTAGCGCATGGATTTATGTGAGACTAGAGTCTTTACTTAAATTTAGAAACTATAAAATAATCTGTTTTATAAATTTTAAAAATGCATCTTTCATTTAGAGGGACAAAAATTATGCCGCATTTAGAACTAACGAATCCAGAAACAATTGGAATGTTGCATTTGTTTATGCAAGCGAGTTGGATCGTGAAAGGTGTTATGATCGGGTTGCTGCTCGCTTCTATCTGGAGTTGGGCAATTATTTTTGATAAAATTTTTACGTATCGGAGAATACGGCGTGAAATAAAGCAGTTTGAACGCACATTTTGGTCTGGCAAAGCGCTAGAAGATCTTTATGCATCATGCAAAAGTCAACGTACCAATAGTATATCCGCAGTTTTTATGGCAGCAATGGTTGAATGGAAAAAATCTCTTGAAAAAGGGACCCATACATCGAAAAGTTTGCAGAGCAGAATTGATAAGGCTATGGATTTGACGCTGGGACGTGAAAGTGAAAAAATAGAATCAAAATTAAGTTTTCTTGCGACACTGGGATCTGCGGGACCTTTTATCGGACTTTTTGGAACAGTTATTGGTATTATGGAGTCTTTTCTTTCTATTTCAGCTTCTCAAAATACATCACTTGCCATTGTCGCGCCAGGGATTGCAGAAGCGCTTTTGGCAACCGCTATTGGTTTGTTTGCAGCAATTCCAGCTGTTATTGCTTATAACAAGTTGACTCATGAAAGTGCGCGCATCATTGCACAAATAGAAAATTTTGCCGATGAATTTTCAACAATTGTATCGCGGCGTATTGATGAAACACGCACAGCACCTTCCTCTTTATAAAAAGGATCTTATCCCATGGGCTTTTCTGTTGCTTCTTCTTCTCGCAAAAATACACGTAGGCGGCATCATTCACGAAGCCAACTGATGAGTGAGATCAATGTCACTCCTTTTGTGGATGTCATGCTGGTCTTGTTGATTATTTTTATGGTCTCTGCCCCCCTTTTAGTGAACGGTGTTCCTCTAGATTTGCCTCGTAGTCAAGCGGGTCCCGTACGAGCTCAAAAAACACCTCTTACGGTTTCACTTGACGCGCAAGGGCGCTTTGCCATTAATCAAGATTATTATGAAACGTCACAGTCCCTGATTGCACACCTGAAAACTCTTCTGGAAGCAGATGCTACACAAAAAGATCAACGGGTTTTTGTACGGGTTGCTAAAACTGTTGAATATCAGCAAGTATTAAAACTGCTGGCAGATATTCAAAAAGCGGGGTTTTCTCAAGTCGCGTTAGCAAGTTTAGCACAATAAATAATAAGTAATAAAATTGTGCATAACCGGTTGTTTTTAAGATGTTTTTAAAAGAGCATAGAGTGATTAAAAATGAAAAAATGTAAGGCATAAGTAAGGCATAAAGAATGAACAAAGACTCCTATCATAGTATGAAACGAGGCTTGGCTTTATCCCTTGTGGTCCATGTCATTTTTCTCAGTTGGGGAGCTATTCAGTTTACAAGCTCTGTCTCTTTACCACAACCGTTGGAAGCAATTCCCATCACTCTTGCTCCTTTGGTGGACGAGTTTTCTTCTCAACAAGGAGCCGTGAAGGCTCCTATACGTGCAATCCCTGCCGTCAAACCAACTATGCAACCACAAGAGAAAGAAGATGCACGCCATATTGGAGAGGGACAAATAGATAGTCTTGCACCGTTTCAACCAGAGGAAAAGCTGCGTCCCGTTGAAACAGCATCGCCACCATCAAGCGAGAACACGTCAGAAACATTTGCACCCGAACTTACAAAACCAGAATTATTAGAAGCAAAAACAGAGGATGCACCCAAGGTTGCGCCTGAGATGCCTTTGGAGGCACCACCGGAGGATGCGCCCAAGGCTGCACCTGAGATGCCTTTGGAGGCACCACCGGAGGATGCGCCCAAGGTTGCGCCTGAGATGCCTGTGAGAGTACCGGAAGATGAGCCTAAGGTTGCGCCTGAGATGCCTTTGGAGGCACCGGAGGATGCGCCCAAGGTTGCGCCTGAGATGCCTGTGAGAGTACCGGAAGATGAGCCTAAGGTTGCGCTCAAGCCTGCGCACAAAAATGAAGAGATGATATCGCCAAAAGAATTGGCTCCAACGGTCCCAAAAGTACCAGCAGAGCAGATTGTTCATCAAGCGCCCAAAATTGTACTTCCAGAAAAATCTCTTCTTCCACAGTTTAAACCAAAGTTTGACGGAGAATTTCCAAAGAAGAATGAGGCTGCATTGAATCAAAAGACGCCAAAGCTTAACAAGAAAAACCAAGAGAAACAGACCATTGAAGATATTTTAGCTCTGGAGGAAAATAATTTGCTCAATCGTGCGCGGTCACAAGGAGGGGGAGCAAAACGTTCTCATATACCAGAAGCTTTGGGTGCAAGAAAAAATATTAATGATACCACAAAAATGGCACAAACATTGGTCAATATTGCGGGGGGATGTATTCAACAGAAGCTTAAACTTGTGGCGCTTGGCGGCGATTTAAAAAATCGTCCGGTCGTGCGGTTGCGATTTTATTTAGACCGTGAAGGGATGGTTGTGGGCGATCCTATCATTGATCCCGTAAGCGGCCTTGAGAGTCAACAAGCTATTATGATAAGGCAGGTGTATGCTGCTGTCTTTTCATGCCAACCTTATGCAGATCTCCCACGTGATCAATATGATCTATGGGGGCAAGGTTTTGACTTTAATGTTGATCCCCTCCAAGAAATAAGATGATAAACGAGAAAAAAGCGCTTAACGAAAGGACACATTCCATGATGACTATAACGAGACATAAAGTTTTTGCTTGGTTTATTGTCACTTGTGGGGTGTGGCTTTCAAGTATTTCATCGGGTTATGCGCAATTGAAAGGAACTATTTCGAGCGCTGATTTTAATCCCATTCCCATTGCAATTACAGACTTTATTTCCAATGATTCGATTGGGTTGAAAATATCTGCTGTGGTGACAGCCGATCTCGAACGGTCGGGGCTGTTTTTACCGCTTGATAAAGCAAATTTTTTTGAAAACATTTCTAATCCTAATAAACAACCACATTTTGCTTCTTGGCAGAAAATAAAAGCGCAAGGTTTAGTTACTGGGCAAGTCATGAGAGAAATCGATGGACGTTTGAGGGTCGATTTTCGTTTATGGGATGTGTTTGGACAAAGACAATTGAAAGGACGGCGTTTTTATACTGCGACAGAACGTTGGCGGCGTGTGGCACATATGATCGCAGATGAGATCTATAGTGAGATGACAGGAGAAAGTGGTTATTTTGATACACGAATTGTTTTTATCGATGAAACAGGTCCTCAAAATGCACGCATTAAACGTTTAGCAATGATGGATCAAGATGGAGCAAATTTGATTTATATGTCTGATGGAAGTGAATTGGTGCTTACACCGCGGTTTTCACCAAAAAGACAAGAATTGACCTATATGGCTTACGAGGACAATCAAGTACCTCATGTTTATCTCCAACAAATTGAAATGGGGCAAAGAGAGTTGATCGGAACGTTTAATAACATGACAATTGCTCCACGTTTTTCTTCTGATGGACAAAAAGTTATCATGAGTTTGTTACAAAATGATGGGAGTGCCAATCTTTACACTATGGATTTACGAACCCGTACGATGACGCGACTTACAACAACTTCTGCTATTGATACTTCTGCTTCTTATTCACCGGATGGAAAACAAATTGTCTTTTCTTCAGATCGTAGTGGAAAGCCGCAAATCTATAAAATGAATGCGGATGGGAGTGATATTCAGCGTATTTCTTCAAACGATGGGAGTTATTCAACACCTATTTGGTCTCCACGGGGTGACTATATCGCCTTTACAAAACAATTAAGCGGACAATTTTCTATCGGTGTTATGCGCCCTGATGGACAAGGAGAACGAATTTTAACCACAGGGTTTCACAATGAAGGACCAACGTGGGCCCCTAATGGTCGTGTGCTGATGTTCTTTCGCAAAAATCCCGGTATGGGACCAAAAATTTATACGATTGATATTACGGGTCGCAATGAACGTCAATTACCCACCCCCAATGATGCTTCAGATCCAGCATGGTCGCCTTTGCTCAATGTACAGTAAAACAAAATGCTTAAAAACAGAGTATAGAAGGAATACAGTCTCAAGTTTAAACAATCTCAATAGTTTTTTAATTATTTAAAAGAAGGAATTGATTATAGTGGGTATGGGGAGTTATGTAGATTTCATCTATCATCTATGGTTGTTGATCGATAATGGAATTTCCTTGGGGGAAAATGCTTAAAAAAATTCAAAACAAGACCTTGAAAAAATAGAGTCGAAAATTCTGAGGTCTCTAGAGTTCAACTTTTTATTCAAAGTGTCGCTATATATATTTTTTTAAACTTCTTCTTCGATTTTGTTTGTGAAGAGTCCTCTTGTCAGGGGGGCTGTTGCTCTCTGATGTGTTTTATTCAAGTACGCGGTTGTTTTAGATCTGAATATTGATTGATTGGTAAGAGCAAAAGGACAGATTTTTAAGATAAATGACGTTATTTTAGAAATATACGATGCCATAAAGTCAAAAATTTATCTGCAACGGATTAGAGAGATGTACCGGCTTTTTGTACAATACTTTGCTAAACAATCAGCTCTGGCTTTCCATTTGCTTATTTTTATTCTGTGATGTTGTAAAAACACTGCCCTTTGAGGTGTGGGGATATAGGGCGTATAAACCTCCTTGATATATTCTAAGTGTTTTTTAAGTGCGTAGCGAATATTTAGGGGAGTGTATGTTTGTTGAGCCTTAAGTTTCAAGTGAATTTTATGAGTGATTCGTCATAGGAATACGTCAAGAAACCCCTAATTGTTTAGAGGCTAGATCATTTCATTACTTGAGAGCGGAGAGAGGAGGTTAATCTTAAAGAACAAAAAGATCAAATAGAGAGGAATATAGGGATAATCTTTGGGGCATGTAAGAAAGGCGTGAGGCTACAGAGTTTTGTATGCTTTCTTTTTGGGATTATGTTTTCTGAAATTAATTGCGGTTTTCTTGTTGCACTGACAGCTTTTCCCCGCTATTGACGCGGGGCTTTTATATATGCGGATAAAGAGGAGAGGTGACAGATGCTTTTGAAGCCCTCATGCATGAAGAGAGGGCTTATGCAAATGATGGGAATTATACAGACAATTTTGCCAAAATCTCATCACTGACATCAAAATTTGCATAAACATTTTGCACATCATCATCTTCTTCTAATGTTGAAATTAGTCGTAAAACGGACAAAGCTTTTTCTTCATCTATTGGTGCAAGGGTGGTGGCTTTCCAAATCGTTTTAATCGATTCTGCTTCACCAAGTTTTGCTTCAAGTGTTTTGGAAACTTCACCAATATCTTCAAATGCGCAGGTAATATGATGTCCGGTTTCTTCTGATTGCACATCTTCGGCACCGGCTTCAATTGCTGCATCCATGATGTTATCGGCTGTTCCTGCTTCTGGCTTATAGATTATTTCACCAATCCGATTAAACATGAAACTGACCGATCCTGTTTCCCCTAAGGCTCCTCCTGATTTTGTGAAGGCGGCGCGCACATTTGAAGCGGTGCGGTTGCGGTTATCAGTTAAAGCTTCAACAATGACGGCAACGCCGCCTGGTCCATAGCCCTCATAGCGTACTTCATCATAATTTTCGACATCGGCGCCTGACGCTTTTTTAATTGCGCGTTCAATATTATCTTTCGGCATCGATTGTGCTTTGGCATTTTGAACAGCCAGCCTTAAACGTGGATTCATGGCTGGATCAGGAGCACCTTGTTTTGCTGCTACGGTAATTTCGCGCGCAAGCTTAGAAAATATTTTCGAGCGCATTGCATCTTGACGCCCTTTACGGTGCATAATATTCTTAAATTGTGAATGGCCTGCCATAGTTTTCCTTCCTATTTGAGGGCTTTTTTGCCAGTTGGATACTCCTTAGAATTTAAGGCGATAAAGCACGCATCCCACCAGAATAAATGTGCCACAGCATGAGGTGAAATAATCGAATAAACCCTTTATAAGAAAATTCATCTTAAAGGTAAAGACACCTTAGTTGAGGATCATTACAAGAGAGATCTCTTGTCGTTGAGCAAAAATAACGCTATAACAGAATGTAATCTCATAGCAAAATGGTTTATTCCATGCCGCGCTTTGTTTTAGGAGTGGTTGGAGAGACCTAAACATATAAAAAAGTTCCAGTGCTCTTGAGTGGGCGGTAACCTGCCTCATAGAAGAGGCGCAGAAGAGGATTTATAAAAATGGCAACGCAACTTTTGATGCCCAAAGCAACAGCTGTTTGGTTGGTTGATAATACAGCTCTTTCTTTTGATCAGATTGCAGAATTTTGTAAATTGCATGTCTTGGAAGTAAAAGCTATTGCCGATGGTGATGCGGCTTATGGTATTAAAGGTTTAGATCCGATTAGTTCTGGGCAATTGACGCGCAGTGAAATTGCACGGGTGGAGGCTGATCAAAACGCACGATTGAAAATTTCTCAATCGAGGGTGCATATTCCTGAAAAAAAACGTAAAGGGGCGCGCTATATCCCTCTTTCTCGACGCCAAGATCGTCCCAATGGTATCCTATGGTTGGTTACGAACCATCCCGAGTTGAAAGATGCACAAATTGCACGGTTGATTGGGACAACAAAAGCGACAATTGAACAAATCCGCCTTAGAACCCATTGGAATAGTGCAAATTTGGTTCCTCTTGATCCTGTAGGACTTGGTTTGTGTTCGCAAATCGATTTAGATTTTGAGCTCCAGCGTGCGGCGAAAAATCGTCCTGTTGCAGCAGAAGAAGATAGGTCGTTGCTTCCCGCTTCTGTGACGGAAAACGCTGCTCTAGAGGAAAATGAGAGTGAAGAAAATCTGCATAAGACTTTTGACGCTGATAAAGTTTTTGCAAAGCTGAACGCGCTGCAAAAAAATCGTCAAGATCAAGATGATGCATAAAAAGCCATGACGCATAAGGAAAACATTTCTTATGGAAATGTTAGAGGAATGGCTGAAGAGAAGAAAAATTGGCAGAGACTTAAAAGTAAAAATGAGGATGAAAAAACAGAAAAAATTTCTTCTTCATTAGGAATTAACGGTTATTCTTAAAAATATTTTTAAGAATTGACCCTTCTTTACGAAATTCAAGGAGAAACGGACTATGCGCTCTACCAAAAAAACCATCTCTCATTCCTTAGCTATCCTCTTTCTTTTCTCACTATGCCTGGGTGGGTGTGGCAAAAAAAATGTTGGTGCACTTAACGGTATGAATGGCGCTTATATGAATGATGCTGGTTTGAATCAGGTGTCACCAGGCTCAGGACAAGAATTTACGGTTAATGTGGGTGATCGCGTGTTTTTTGGTCTCGATTCTTCTTCACTTGATGCTGATGCTGAACGTATTTTAACGCGCCAAGCAGAATGGTTGCTTCATTATCCTTATTATTCTATTATGATCGAAGGTCATGCTGATGAGAGGGGAACACGTGAATATAACTTGGCACTTGGACAGCGCCGTGCTGTTGCTGTGCGAAACTATTTGGTGTCTCTTGGTGTGTCCGCACAACGGATTCAAACAATTTCTTACGGAAAAGAAAGACCTGTAGCAGTATGTGATGATATTTCCTGTTGGAATCAAAATCGACGTGCTGTGACAACGTTGAGTGACATGAATAATCATTAAAAAGAAGATTGTTTGTTTCAACTATTCAATAAGCTCTTAAGGGGAAAAAAGAATGTATCGTAAAATCAATTGGAAAACACTCTTTTATATGGGGGTTTTCATAGCTTGTTCTACTTCACTTGTTCAAAGTGCGGCACGAAAGGCTTCCGAATATCCTGCACATGATACGGATAAAGTTGATGCAGTTGATAAGGCAACTGATGACGTGAAGAAAGCACCTGAAGCAGCCGATAAAGCAGCATCTGATGCGGCGGAAAAAGCCACTGACGCTGTTGATAAGGCTGTCGATGCTGTGAAAGAAGCACCTGAAGCAGCTGATAAAGCAGCATCTGATGTGATAGAAAAAGCCACTGACGCTGTTGATAAGGCTGTCGATGCTGTGAAGGAAGCACCTGAAGCAGCTGATAAAGCAGCATCTGATGTGATAGAAAAAGCCACTGACGCTGTTAATAAGGCTGTCGATGCTGTGAAAGAAGCACCTGAAGCAGCTGATAAAGCAGCATCTGATGTGATAGAAAAAGCCACTGACGCTGTTGATAAGGCTGTCGATGCTGTGAAAGAAGCACCTGAAGCAGCTGATAAAGCAGCATCTGATGTGATAGAAAAAGCCACTGACGCTGTTGATAAGGCTGTCGATGCTGTGAAGGAAGCACCTGAAGCAGCTGATAAAGCAGCATCTGATGCGGCGGAAAAAGCCACTGACGCTGTTAATAAGGCTGTTGATGCTGTGAAGGAAGCACCTGAAGCAGCTGATAAAGCAGCATCTGATGCGGCGGAAAAAGCCACTGACGCTGTTAATAAGGCTGTTGATGCTGTGAAAGAAGCACCTGAAGCAGCTGATAAAGCAGCATCTGATGTGATAGAAAAAGCCACTGACGCTGTTGATAAGGCTGTCGATGCTGTGAAGGAAGCACCTGAAGCAGCTGATAAAGCAGCATCTGATGTGATAGAAAAAGCCACTGACGCTGTTAATAAGGCTGTTGATGCTGTGAAGAAAGCACCTGAAGCAGCTGATAAAGCAGCATCTGATGCGGCGGAAAAAGCCACTGACGCTGTTAATAAGGCTGTTGATGCTGTGAAGAAAGCACCTGAAGCAGCTGATAAAGCAGCATCTGATGCGGCGGAAAAAGCCACTGACGCTGTTAATAAGGCTGTTGATGCTGTGAAAGAAGCACCTGAAGCAGCTGATAAAGCAGCATCTGATGTGGAGGAAAAAGCCACTGACGCTGTTGATAAGGCTGTCGATGCAGTGAAGAAAGCACCTGAAGCAGCTGATAAAGCAGCATCTGATGTGGAGGAAAAAGCCACTGACGCTGTTAATAAGGCTGTTGATGCAGTGAAGAAAGCACCTGAAGCAGCCGATAAAGCAGCATCTGATGTGATAGAAAAAGCCACTGACGCTGTTAATAAGGCTGTTGATGCTATGAAGGAAGCACCTGAAGCAGCCGATAAAGCAGCATCTGATGTGGTGGAAAAAGCTACTAGTGTTGCAGAGCACCAAGGGATTATTTTAGAGAATCAACAGGCTTTATTTAAAGATTATGATTTAGATAAGCTTTTGCATAAGATACGAATGGTGCTTGAGCATAACAGTTTAAAAAATGTTAACAAGCAGTTTCACGAGCTTTTTGATACAGAAGCCTCTTCTGTTTATTCTTGTTCTTTTGAAAAGTCTGCTGTAGATGAAAAATCTCAGACTGTAAAAGAAGAGATGGAGCAGGACTATAGTACAGGTGACCAGACAAAGGTTGCTGCTGTGGAAGCTAAGGTGGAGAGCCATGACCATGAAAACAGTCAACCTTTTAACAAAGCGCATGAAGTAAGTGCTCCAATTGAAGCACATCAGAGTGACAATCTTTCTTCTTCTAAAGCTTTGTATAAGGAAGGGTATGATTTTATTCGTTCTGCTAACTATGTTGATGCTGAAAAAAGCTTTTGCGCTTTTCAAAATCGTTACAAAAAAGATCCTTTGAGTGATGATGCTTTATTTTGGTTGGCCGAATCTTTGTTGGGGCAAAAACGCTATCATGAAGCAGCACAAGTTTATCTTACCGCATGGTATGCAGATAAAAAGAAGCTCTATACCTCCGAGATTTTACTGAAATTAGCAAGAAGTATGGTCGCTCTTGAGCCAAATAAAGACGATTGTGCTCATTTTGTGAAAAAATCAAAACGTCAACAAACATTAGCATCTGTTTTTTGTAAACCTGCAAAATAAACAGCGAGGTCGTTTTCGGTGTGCGTTAGACTGGCAAGAAATCTCTTTAAAACATCGGATTTTATTCAATGTCAGAAGTTGATTCTTGCCGTCTCAGGGGGAAGTGATTCTTTGGCTTTGATGTTTTTGGTCAAAGAGCATTTGGAAACACTCGTATTTCCTCCAGAAATGATTGTTGTCACGGTTGATCATCAATTGCGTAAAGAATCGATGCGTGAAGCAGAAACTGTTGCGAAAATTTGTCGTGTCCATGATATTCAACATATCACTGTGCGATGGGAAGGCGAAAAGCCAAAGACGCATATTGCTTCCAGCGCGCGTGTTGCACGCTATGATCTCTTGGTTAAAGAAGCACAAAAACAAGGCGCATCACTTATTATGACGGGGCATACACTCAATGATCAGGTTGAGACCTATCAAATGCGGTATCAACGTCTCCAAAAGAATAGAGGTGCTTTATATAGTGAAGCTGTTGCCATGCGCGATGAGGTTTATGCCAGTGGTTTTGCTGGTATTTTGCGCGGTGAAGCCGAGGGTATACGTGATGAGGATCATACCAGAAAAACAAGAAAAAATATTGCCGAAAAAAACTATGGTCCCCTCTATGAGCGTGGTTTATCCTGTATTCCGCGTGAGGCGCTGTTGCATAGAAAAGTGCGTTTGATTCGGCCACTCCTTGGTGTAAAACGCCAAACATTACGGAATTATTTACGCTTACAAGGACAAACATGGATTGATGATCCAACCAATGAAGATCGCAATTTTGAACGTGTGCGCGTGCGTCAATCTCTTTCTCCACAAAAATTGGCTTATATTGCTCAAAAAATAAATGAAGCCGCATTGCAGCGTCGTCAACACGCGCAAAATATTGCTGATTTGATCTTAGCACTGGATATTACTGTCCAACATGGACGTTGTTTCATAGCAAAGCCTGCGCTATTTTTACAGAAACATTCCAGTTTTCCTTTCGTGGTGGGGCTCTTTGCTGTGCTGATGGGAGGGGGATTTTATTTGCTCCCCAATCAGAAATTAAGCATGCTTGTTCAAAAACTCTGTCTCGATTCTCCAGAAAAGCGGCGTTTTACTTATGCGGGCTCTGTTATTGAATATAACAAGCAGGGAATTTCTTTGTGGCGTGAAGGGCGAAATATGAAAGAGGCTATTGTTGAG
This sequence comes from Bartonella sp. AA56HLJMS, assembly GCF_042197145.1. Taxonomy (NCBI): domain Bacteria; kingdom Pseudomonadati; phylum Pseudomonadota; class Alphaproteobacteria; order Hyphomicrobiales; family Bartonellaceae; genus Bartonella; species Bartonella sp. AA56HLJMS. The sequence goes on from NZ_JBHIRL010000003.1 coordinate 125,478, forward strand.
CCAGATAAAACTTTTATATGGGATGGGCGCTATCATATCACAAATCATGGATATGAGGCTATAAAGGTTGGAGCCGCAAATTTAGAACAGCTGAAATTTTTATTAAAAAATAGCGATTTTGAGCTTGAAAAGCCTCATTTTCCCTCTTTACAATCGCTGCTGATGATCTCAAATCATAAAGGGTATGATATTCCAGAGTTGATTTCTCAAGCAGTTGTTCATAAACATGTTATCGTCAAGCGGATTATGGCACCTTTCGATTGGCTTTCCTCACGAGAAGATGCAGCCTTGGTGAATGTTGTGGAACCTTTTTTTAATATTGAGGTGAAAAGATAAAGGAAAATTACTCTAAAAGAAAATAAACAGCTTCTCATCCCTTGGCAAGGGGCTGACAAGGTTATATGTTAAGGGGAACTGTTTGAAATCTATATTTGATTAAGTGGGCTGAATATGAATTCCAATTACCGCTCTCTCCTTATTTGGGGAGTTATTGCATTGATTTTGATTGTGTCGTTTTCTCTCTTTAATGGAGATAGCCAACGTTCTGGTGGTGGAGAAGTCTCCTATTCTGAATTTTTGCAAAAAGTTGAGAATAATGAGTTGAAATCTGTGACCATTCAAGGTCAAAAATTAACAGGAAAAACCATTGAACATAGAGCTATTTCAACCTATGCTCCTCGCGATCCAAGTTTGATACAAAAATTGGAAAGCAAAAACGTTAATGTTAAAGCTATTCCTGAAAGCTCTGGAAATAGCATTTTCCTCAATCTCCTCTTTTCCTTATTACCTGTTATTATTATCGTGGGGGCGTGGGTCTTTTTTATGCGGCAAATGCAAAATGGATCACGCGGTGCAATGGGATTTGGGAAATCGAAAGCAAGATTGCTTAATGAAGCGCAAGGACGTATTACCTTTAAAGATGTTGCTGGCGTTGAAGAAGCAAAGCAAGATCTTCAAGAAATTGTTGAATTTTTACGCGAACCACAAAAATTTCAACGCTTAGGGGGGCGTATCCCACGCGGTGTTTTGCTTGTTGGTCCTCCAGGAACCGGTAAAACTTTGCTAGCACGTTCTGTGGCCGGTGAAGCCAATGTGCCATTCTTTACCATTTCAGGGTCTGATTTTGTGGAAATGTTTGTTGGTGTTGGGGCAAGCCGTGTGCGCGATATGTTCGAACAGGCTAAAAAAAATGCACCTTGTATTATCTTTATTGATGAAATCGATGCTGTTGGGCGCCATAGGGGGGCTGGTCTTGGCGGTGGAAACGATGAACGTGAACAGACCTTAAACCAGTTGCTTGTCGAAATGGATGGGTTTGAGCCCAATGAAAGTATTATTCTTATTGCCGCAACAAACCGTCCCGATGTGCTTGATCCCGCTTTGTTAAGACCAGGGCGTTTCGACCGACAAGTTGTTGTGCCAAACCCTGATGTTTCTGGGCGTGAACAAATCTTGAAAGTGCATGTGCGCAACGTGCCTTTAGCGCCTAACGTTGATTTGAAAATTTTGGCAAGGGGAACACCAGGATTTTCCGGTGCAGACCTGATGAATCTGGTCAATGAAGCTGCTCTTATGGCTGCGAGCCGTAATAAAAGAGTTGTCACGATGCAAGAATTCGAAGATGCCAAAGATAAGGTGATGATGGGGGCTGAACGTCGTTCAACCGCTATGACACAAGAGGAAAAAGAACTCACTGCTTATCACGAAGCAGGACATGCTATTGTGGCTCTTAATGTGCCGGTTGCTGATCCTGTTCACAAAGCAACAATCGTTCCAAGGGGAAGAGCATTGGGAATGGTGATGCAATTGCCTGAAGGCGATCGCTATTCTATGAGTTATCGGTGGATGATTTCTCGTTTGGCTATTATGATGGGTGGACGTGTGGCTGAAGAATTAAAGTTTGGAAAGGAAAATATCACATCTGGTGCTTCTTCTGATATTGAACAAGCAACGAAATTAGCTCGCGCGATGATCACACGGTGGGGATTTTCTGATCTGCTTGGAAATGTAGCTTATGGCGATAACCAAGATGAAGTCTTTTTGGGTCATTCTGTTGCGCGAACACAAAATGTCTCTGAAGAAACAGCGCGCATGATTGATATGGAAGTGCGTAAGCTTATTGATGATGCCTATAAAAATGCGACAAACATTTTGAAAACAAAAAGAAAAGAATGGTTTGCTTTGGCACAAGGTTTGTTGGAATATGAGACTTTAACGGGAGCTGAAATTAACGAAGTTATTGCAGGAAAGCCTCCTTCACGCACACAGAAAGATGAGGGTGCTGCGCCACGGGGGTCTTCTGTTCCAAAAACTGGAACGGTCAGAGCAGAGATAACAGTGGTAGATGAAAAAAACGCTGAAGCAGCTCCTAAAATAGTGCCTCATAAAGAAGAGGCCGATAAAGGCAAGGCAGGTAAAGCAGAGGCAGCTGTTGGGAAAAAAACAGCAAAATCCGGTAATGTTGGGCCTAAGGAGGCTCAGTCTAAAGAAGTGCAATCGGATGAGACTGAGAAAAAAGCACAAAGCACAAAAGGCACCACAAAATCAGTCAACCGCTCTAAAAGTAATGCTGAAAAGAAGTCCAATACTGCGGGACATGATAAAGAAAAATAAGAACTGTTTAATATCGCTTGAGTGACGATGTTTTAGGAAAACTTCTAAATTCTTTGAGAAAGGCGCAAGTTTTGTTTGCGCCTTTCTTGTAATATTTGCAAAAATATGGAAGCAAAAAATTAAGCAAAGCCGTTGTATGATGGCGGCTTTAGCATGCTACAAGGCGAGGTGGACTGTTGCTTTTCTAATGTGGTAGGGGGTTGTAAGGTTAGGCGATAGATTTCCTTGCTGATTTGGTAGGGTGTGAGGTTTGGTGCTGGGTTTCTTTACGGATTTAGCAAGTGTGTGAAATTATCCGTTGGTTGTGTTAAAGGGATGTATAGAGCATTTTGAGGAGATAATATTGCTTTTATGTGTGAGGGTGTAAACATAATTGCTTGAGAGTGGTTTAGATGTGTAGATGGTGAAGGGGGCTTGTTAGGATTTTAAGGAAAAGCCAAGGGAAGAATTATATATTAAAGGAAAGAGGCATGGTGCAAAAATATTTTGGTACAGATGGAATTCGGGGGAAAGCCAATTCATTTCCTATGACACCCGATTTTGCCATGAAGGTGGGGATGGCTGTAGGGGTTTTATTTCGCTCACAACATCAATCTCATCGTGTGGTGATTGGCAAGGATACACGATTATCTGGCTATATGTTGGAAAACGCTTTGGTTTCAGGATTGACTGCTGCGGGGATGGAAGCTTTTTTATTGGGTCCAGTGCCAACCCCTGCTGTTGCAATGCTTTGCCGCTCTTTGCGCGCGGATCTTGGGGTGATGATTTCTGCTTCTCATAATCCGTTCTATGATAATGGAATTAAACTTTTTGGTCCTGATGGTTTTAAGCTTTCAGATGATATGGAAGCGAAAATTGAACAATTGATCGATACAGATCTTTCAAAGTCTTTAGCAAGTTCTGCCGAAATTGGTTATGCAAAACGGGTTGAGGGAGATATTTATCGTTATATTGAATATGCCAAACGAACTTTGCCGCGTGATGTTCGCTTAGATACTGTGCGTATTGTTGTGGATTGTGCCAATGGGGCTACTTATAAAGCGGCTCCCCGTGCTTTATGGGAATTGGGGGCTGAGGTTTTTGCTATTCATGATGAACCCAATGGGACCAATATTAATCAAAAATGTGGATCAACCGATTTAAGCTCTTTAAAACGAAAAGTGCATGAAGTGCGTGCTGATGTGGGGATTGCTCTTGATGGAGATGGAGATCGAGTTCTCATTGTTGATGAAAAAGCACAAACGGTTGATGGAGATCAGTTAATTGCTGTAATTGCTGAAAATTGGCATAAAATGGGACGATTACGGTGCAATGGTGTTGTCACAACGATTATGTCAAATCTTGGACTAGAGCGTTTCTTGAATAGCAAAGGGTTGCACCTTGTAAGGACAAAAGTTGGAGATCGTTATGTTGTCGATGCCATGCGCCAAAAGGGATATAATGTTGGTGGTGAGGCTTCTGGCCATATCGTGCTTAGTGATTTTGGTACCACGGGTGATGGCTTGGTGGCTGCATTGCAGATTTTAGCCTGTATGAAGGAAAGTCAAAGCCCTATGAGCCAATTGTGTAAACGGTTTGAACCTGTACCGCAAATTTTAAAAAATGTAACGATTAAAAATAAAAATGTCTTGAAAAAAAATCCCGTCAAAGCGGCCATTGATCAAGCAGAGAAGCGGTTAGGAAAAGAGGCACGGCTGGTGATCCGCGCTTCTGGAACTGAGCCGGTTATCCGCCTTATGGCTGAAGGCGATGCACGAGAAGTATTGGACACTGTCGTGACAGAGTTGATGGATGTTATTATTCATCATGATGTACGCATGGGGACTGCACTTGAGGAATCTTGAATTTTTTGAAAAAATTATCAGATCATCTTTGAATAAAGGTCTGATTTTAATGCGGGATTTTGGCAATTACAAAAGGAAAGTCCAATTCTAATAACTACAATGCGTATAGATTTCTCTATAGTTCGTAAGATATAAAAAATATGCCTTTTTTTGATTTTCCTTTTTCTTTTACTTATTCGTAAATCGGTTATTAGTTTAACAGAGTTTGTAGTGGGGGGCTTTAACAGCTTATTTGTAATCTATTTATATCTGTGTAATAATATACATTATGGATAGATTTATTGGGATAGGTAAGGCCGCTCAAGTTTTGGGTGTTTCGATCAGCACTCTACGCCGTTGGGAATGTGAAGACAAAATTATTTCTGAGCACACGGCAGGAGGTCACCGCCGTTATGACCTATCTAGGCTTAGACCTGAGCTTTTCATTCGAGAGAACTATCACAAAGAAAAACCATTGCTTATGCGCGTGTATCGAGCCATGATCAAAAAGACGATTTAGAGCGACAAAAACAGGTTCTCGAGCTTTATTGCGCAAGCCAAGGTGGACTTATGAACTCATCTCTGATTTAGGGTCAGGGATGAATTATCGTAAAAAAGGTCTTAAACGTTTGTTGGATGCTCTCATTGAAAATGAAATAGGTCGTTTGGTGATTACGCATAAAGATCGTTTATTGCGCTTTGGTGCGGAATTGGTCTTCGCCATTTGTGAAGCCAAACAAGTTGAGGTTGTCATTCTCAATCAAGGAGAAGAAAGCAGTTTTGAAGAAGATTTAGCCAAAGATGTTTTAGAAATTATTACTGTCTTCAGTGCTCGTCTTTATGGAAGTCGTTCGAGAAAAAATCAAAAGTTATTAGAGAATGTTCGTCAAGCTGTAGAAGCATCGCAATGATTGTTGCTCACAAAATAGCTCTAGACTTAAACAATAAACAACGAAGCTACATGGCTCGAGCCAGTGGTTGCGCGCGCTTTGCTTATAATTGGGCACTGAAGGAATGGCAGCAGCAATATGAAGCATGGAAGAAAGATAATAATTTACAAAGCCTAATGACTATGCGCTACGTAGACAATTCAATTCTCTAAAACGAGAACAATTTCCATGGATAATGGAAGTCACTAAAAATGCTCCACAAATGGCAATTATTCAATTGGGTATGGCTTTTAAGAATTTCTTTTCAGGAAGAAGCCGATATCCCACTTTGAGAAAGAAAGGAGTGCACGATCGTTTTACTTTAACCAATGATCAAGTACAGTTGCAAGGTTCCAAGATAAGAATTCCCAAACTTGGTTGGGTTCGTCTGCGAGAACAATTGCGATTTCAAGGAAAGATCTTGTCAGTAACCATTAGCCGTAAAGCGGATCGGTGGTTTGTAAGTCTTAGCGTTGAAACCAATAATCAAGAGCCACTGAGCGAGAACCAAGCTATTGTTGGTCTTGATTTGGGCGTCAATGCACTTGCAACGCTTTCGACAGGAGAAACCATAAGAAGCGTTAAACCTTATAAGGCTTTGCTAAATCGTTTACGACGCTTATCACGAAAGCTAAGCCGTAAGCAAAAAGGCTCGAGCAATCGTTATAAGGAGAAACAAAAACTCGCTAAGCTTCATGCACGAATAAGTAATATCAGAACAGATCATTTGCATAAGGTTACAACAGATTTAATTCAGCGTTTTGGTACATTTTGTCTGGAAGATCTTCATGTAAAAGGTTTGCTGAAAAATCAGCATTTATCGCGTGCCCTTGCAGATCAAAGTTTTTTCGAGTTTCGCCGTCAATTGGAATATAAGGCGGCACGTTATGGTCGACAGATTGTTATTGCAGATCGTTGGTATGCGAGCAGTAAGATCTGCCATCATTGCGGATGTAAGATTGAACAATTACCTCTTAGCATACGTGAGTGGAGATGTTCTCATTGTGGTACGAACCATGATAGAGACATTAATGCCGCGATTAATTTAAAAAACTTGGCGGTGAGTTCCACCGTGTCAGCCTGTGGAGAGGAATGCTCTGGGCAATGTCCTGTGACTTTGGTGAAACCAGCCTCGAAGAAGCAGGAAATCAACAGTATATTTAATCAGAAATGATTATATTTACATAAGTTTGATAGAACGGGAGTTTAAGTGTTATTCATTCTTTTTACTCGATATACAGCGGGTGCAGCGCCTCATGAACATCAAACAGCAATGGTCATTGTGGTTATATCATCTTGATGTTTCTAAGTGCCGCTGCCAATTGGAGATATGATACGCTCCTATTACGTTTAGCTCCTCCTAATTATGAACTTATACTTTTCCAATAATTAGTAGAATAATGAGAAAGAGATGAGAATGAGCAATTTTTTCACGACAGTTCTAATGTTTATAAAGTAAAAAAAGCCGTGTGATGTAAAAATAATGAACATTTTTTGTATCTTGGAAGGGTACACTCTATATTCATTTACAATTTTAAGATTTAAACATAAAAGGATTGAAGCCTTCTATAATACTGGTACGACTGAAGGGATTAGAACCGCCCATGCTCAAAAATTAAAGCGTATTCTAAGTGCTCTTGAAGGAGATGTATCGCCAAAAGATTTGAGTTATCCATCCTTTTAATTACATCTGCTAAAGGGTGATTTCAAGGATTATTAGTCAATTACTGTAAATGGAAATTGTTGCGTAATATTTCGCTTTGATAGCATAGATGTGGAAATGGTTGATTATCTGGATTGTCATCAAAAAGCAGGTCTAAACAATGATGAAGAATCCTTCACATCCCAGTGAATTATTGCGAGAAGATGTGATCAAAGAGCTTGGTTTATCCTTTAATGAAGCAGCAGAGTAGCTTGGTATATCTCGTGTAGCACTTTCTAGAGTTTTAAATGGAAAAGCCGCTATGAGTGCTAATCTTGCTATTAGGCTTGAAATGTCTGGTGTAAGCACAGCACGTGCTTGGCTTGCTATGCAAACAAATTATGATCTATCAAAAAAAAATCCTTAACAACAGTCCCATGATCAAGATTGCATAAAAGAGTTTCAAATGGCAGTTAAGTTTTTGCAACAGAGACAACAGGAGAAAATCAATGCAATAGCGCGTGCAAGATCAATAGATATGATACGGTAAGGGCAAGGATAAAGCCTTATGCTGTATAAGCCCTATTAAGCCATATGACAAAAGAGAGCTAATCAAAAGAGTTTAATATGGGTGTGACAAAAGACGTTGTACGAACCCACATGATAGGACGTAAAAAAAGAAGCTGGTGAAATATTAGCAAGTTTAGGACTTACGGTGTCTGATTTCATACGAATTTCTTTAGCTAAAGTTGTTGATGAAAGAGGATTGCCGTTTGATATGTATATTCCTCATGCGAAAACGCTTAAACTTTTGAGAAAAGTGACAAGGGTTAAGAGAAGTGACAAGGGTTAAGAGATATAGCTGAAGATAGGTAAGATTTGTTTTGTCATTTGGATATTTGATATTTCTGATCATTCACTTCAAATTAGCTTTTCATTTACATCATTATCGTTATGGGTGTTTTCCGTATATTGAATGATGTATGCAAACCGTGATTGAAATGGCAGCTTATTGAATTTCTGTGAAAGAAGAAGGCATATCGCCTGAATAATTATTTGATATTGTTTCTTTTATTGCTACTCATTCAGATGTTGGTGGTTTTATGCAAGGAATGAGGTGAAGCCAAGGAAAGTTAGGTTTAAAAGCATAAGAGTAAAAGTGGGGGATATAAGGTTATATCCTTTTGGGGTGGTCAAAATATTCCGGTGTTGATCGAAGATATTTACAGTCAATCATCTTGAGGTAATTTGACAAAATCAGAGAGGAATGCATTGAAGAAAAATTTAACTGCGCCTTGATGAATATCGAAAAGAATAATAATGGATAAGGCACATAAAGCAGGACCTCGTATATTAAAAGGTGTTTGTGAAGCTTTTGTCTGAAGCTAAAGGTGAAGCGGATACTAAATTTGGTATTTATATTCCTGTAAATGTTGATGTCAAAAAAAATCAGAAAAATATAGGGTTATAGATATCATTTTCGGCACGTTTTGGTTTTCCTGTGGGGCGCATTCGTGATTGGGAATGGGGATGATATTTTTACTTCTTTTTGCTTTTTATTTTCGATTATTGGCACTGAACTTGAAGCTATGGTGGTAATTTAGCACGCGATGATATCCGCGGCTTATAATCGTGTTTTTAAGAAAGCTCTATTGGTATAGTTTTTGCTTATAAAAAAGGGTGTGAGGGGTAGCGTTTTTTTAAAAAGCATCACGGCGTTTGAAAGGGTCGTAATAGATTTCTGTTACACGAAATTTGCCTTCAAGGCGTTTGCATTGGATGATGACATCTATCATCGAGATTAATAAGCCGCGGATATCATCGCGTGCTAAATTACCACCACCGTCACTTTCTTTGACTAAAAGGGTCATTTGTTCAAAGGCTGCAAGTGCTGTTGAGGCGTGGACGGTGGTAATGGAGCCGGGGTGACCAGAATTGACATTACGGATATAGTAAAAGGCTGTACCATCACGCAGCTCTTGTAGAAGGATTCTGTCGGGGCGCATGCGTAATCCTGATTCAAGCAGTTCTTTTGCGCCTGCTTTTGCTAAGCCTTGGTTATCTTTTGAATAAAAGAGTTGGACTTTGTTGGCGTGCGGAACGACAAGTTCTGGCGTGTCTTCAATGGTGAGAATTCGTTCATAGTCAGGGATTTTTGCAATCAAAGCTTTGGAGAGGGTTGTTTTTCCAGAACCGGTTTTGCCCGATATTAAGATATTTTGTTGTGTAATAACGGCTCTTTCTAAAAAGGTGCAAAAATCTTTGGCGATAAAGAGATCTGTTAGCTCTTTGTCTGTGTCAGAGAGTTCGGATAATCGTTCTGTCATTTGTTGCGTGGGTGTGAAACTGGTGTTTTGGGCAACAGAAAAAAGATTGTTTTCATGTAAACTTTCAAGAGAAAAAGTGCGTGATGAAGGTTTACGAATGGTCATGCTAATGGTATTGGCTGCAACTGCTGGAGGCATAACAATTTGTATGCGTTCGTTGTTTGGCAGTGTTGCGGAGAGAACGGGGTTTTCTACACTGATTTTTTGTGTTGTGTAGGCAGCAACAACTTTTGCAATCCCTTCTAGTTCGCTGTAGGTTAGCTCTTTTAAGATGTGGGTTTGCCAACCATTGGGACCCTCAACGATTACTTCGCCAGGGCGATTGATAACAATTTCAAATAAATTGTCATCATTGAGGAAGTCATCTAAGATCTTTAATTTTGTTAAAACGATGGAGGCGCGTTCTGCATTTTTTGCTGATGGCATAATGTGACTTTATTGGCTTAATGAAAAAAGGAATAGCTGGGAGTAGAGCGGTTTCTTTTGCTCTTTACGACTAGTTTATAGACAGAGGAAAAATCGAGATCTTTTGCTACAAAGATGTTGACCAGTTCGCCTTGAAATTTTTCTAAGGTAGGAGGGATGTTGATTTGATTTTCAAGAGCAATACTGGCGGCCTCTTTTCCAGTGTTGTTTGCGCCTTCAAAACCGCCGCCTCCAGAGTTGTTTGAACCTTCTTTATTGGAATTGCCTACTATTTTATTTGTTAAAACTGTTGTGGCACCATCAATAACGGTGAGTAAAAGGGAAGAGCCAAAGCGTTCCCACCAATGGGTGTTGATGTTGCCATCAAAACCGGCTCTGCCTAAACTGTCGGTTGCGGGTGAGGCAAGGTCGATGATGACACCGGTTGGGGTTTTTGCTCTTGTCCAGAGCACAAAGAGGCGAGATTGACCTTGTTTTATCCCTCCGCGGTATTCGCCAATCACTTGGGTTCCTTTATCAAGCAAAACAACGCGCCCATTGTCAGAGAGGATATCACGGTTGATGATGCAGCTTGCAAAGCCTGGTTGCTCACTGTTTAATGCGGTTTCTAAGATACAGGGAATAGAGGTTCCCATGGCGATGATAAAGTTTCTATTGCCGATGAGTTTTGCTTTTGCTTTTGCTTCTTCTGTTGTGGTCGGTTTTAAAAGGGTTGCAAAATTTTGTGTGTCTTGAAGGGCAGGAGAATTTTGCGCATTCGCGAGATTTTCAAGGGCATGGAATTTTTCAAGGGGGTTTAGAGTGGTGTTGACGATGTCTTTTAATTGAGATTTAGAGCCTTTGGCAAAAGCTAAAACAGGGGCACGTCTTGCGGCATCAAGTAGTGGGTCATCTTTTTTGGGTTCTTGTGCGAGTGGTTGTGGGGGTGGTAAGGTTATTGGCGCTATGTTTGCACGCGGGTCAGAGGGGGCGAGCTCTAAAGGAGCGAGGGAATTGTGAAAGTTTTGTGCTTGTTTTTTATGAGCTTTTGCGGTGTCTTTTTGTTCTGTGGGGGAGGATAAGATGTTCCAGAGCACATAGCCGCAGATTCCTATACAGGCGATTGCGACAACTATTTTTTTGCCAGCGCTTTTGGCGCTATTGTTTTTGCCATCCCCAATAGATCCGCGATCTTCGATGATTGGTTTATCACTCATGTGTTGTCCCCTTCAATTCCCGCTTATTTAAAGATCTGATGCAATTTTACGTTCAACAGATGGTGAGGTTGTTCCGGTATTTGGATTTGTGCCTTTTGGTTGATAGGCTTCGTTAAAGACGCATAGGACGTTTTTTCCCTGTCTTAGGGTGAAGCGTGCGCTAATGGCATGGACAATCACCATGTTGCCTCTCGTGGTTTTGGGAACCAGCGATTCTGTACCGTCATTGCTGACAATGTAAATGGCAGGGATTTCTTGGTTGTCTGGAAATGTAAATGTTGTTGTTTTGCCATTGTCATAAACGGAGGAGGGTTCAAGAGTGATAGAGCCTTGAGCGGTGTAAGCCCAATTGCGAGGTCCGTAGGTTTCAGAAGCGTTGAAGACATTATCGATACGCTGGGCTTGTTGTTTTTCTTGTCGCATAAGGGCTGCGAGTCTTCTTTGTTCTGCTTCTTCTTGTGGGTAGCGAAATTTCACAAGGAAATATGTTTCTTGTCCAGAGGAAATTTCTCCATCTTTGACCATCAGTTCAAATTGATAGGAGCGCTTTGAGCCATCAAGCTTTGTGGTGACGACTTGGAGATTGGTAATGGGTTGGACTTCCCGCGCTTTGAGGAAAAGAATATTGCCAGCGGGGGCGACTTCCCATGCAACGCTGTTGCCAATTGCTACATGGGCAATTTCTTCATTGGGAGAAAATTCTATTTGTACCGATGAGCGTATGGAGCCAATAATTTTTGTGACATTATAGGCATCATAGTTGATAAAGCGAATGCGGCTATCGCTTGGCGCACGGGTGGGAAAAATACTGGCATGGCTAGGCGTTAAAGAAAGGGTAATAGCGATGTTAAGAATGAGAAAAAGAATTTTTTTTGTCATGATCAGTTGACCACTTCTGGATCGGTTCTATATTCACTAACAATAAACCCTAGAGGATTTATCAAACGGTTTTGGACAGAGATAGGGGCATTGATGTATTCAAAGGTAAGTGTTGCAACCCAGTGGGTGATGAATTCTTTGTTGTTGTCGTTGTCGTGAATGGTTCTGTAGTAACGCACTTGGGCAACATCGTCATTGATAAAGGAGATTGATTTTATTGTTATTGTAACGGTGGCGTTTTTATAGAGAATTTGAGGACTTTGGGGATTTCTTGCTCCATACCAGCTGGCAAATCTTTCCTGTTCTTCAGAAGAAGAGAGGAGGGAGACGGTTTGGAAGTTGTGTTGTGTTTCTTCTGTGGTGAAGCCTTCACGGGAGCGGACATATTTTGCAGCAAAGTAGCGTGTGATTGCTTCGTCGACATTGGTGGGACCTTCTTTTAAGGCTTCCACAACTTCGACAATGCCGGTTGAATTGTCCACACGGATGACAAAAGGTTCCACGGTTTTAAGGGGTGTGAGGGTGATGACCGCGAGAGAAGACATTATTGCAACAGCAACCGCGATGCCGGCAATGGCAAGCAAGACGCGGGTGGTGCGGCGTGAGGCGAGCATGCGATCTTGATCAAACGAGCGTGCTTCAGCAATGTATTGTTCTATGTCTTTTTCTTTCATGCTTTTTGCCCGCAATTTTTGTAAGATTTGATTTCTTCATCCGTTAATTTTTGTGCCAGAAGCGTTTCCAGCTTACCTTCTTTTAGGGGTGAAGGGGTGTTGTTACTGATGATAATGGGCGTGGGCGTGGGTTTTTTCCCTTCCCAATTCCACATTGATCTGTTGAGTGGACGTTTAGAATATCCATCACACTTTGGGAGTGACTTCAGTGTGTTTGGTGAAGACATACAGCCACTGAGAAAGAGAAATGGTAAGATAATCCCAATTTTTTTAAATTCCCGCATTTGAACTTAGGCCTTTGCTAATTGTGCTATTAGTGATGCTAATTTTTTTGCACCTTTCGTTATCGTTTTAGCTCCTCCTGAGCCTGTAAGGGAAGCCCCCCCAGAGGCTAAAGCGGAAGCCATGCCAGGTAAATTGAAGAAAAGAAAAATACCACCAACGCCAACCACGAAGAATTCTCCATAGGCTAACACGAAATCTTTAATGTCTTTTGAAAAGACATTCATTGCAAGTTTGATATACATACCACCAAGCAAGATGACTAATACCTGTAAAATGATGAAGTTTGCAACTTGTCCTAACCATGCTTCTGTAAAACGCCTTGTTGAGGAAAACATATAGAGGCTTATGAAGAGCGGTCCTACTGATATGACAAGAAACAAACCAAGTTTAGCAAACAGTGTGACGATAAAACCAATTAGGCAAAAAATTATAGCAATTGTGTAACACAATGAAGCATAAATCCATGAAACAAGATACGCCCCCAGTGCAAGCCATGATGCAGATTTTGTTGAATTTAAAATATGTGAAACAGCTTTATTTATCAGATCATCCCATATATTTTTATCTGAGTGTATTGTACCTTGTGTGGCATGTGCAATGGCATTCGGCAGAGCCTCAAAAAACATATCCCCGACCCACTCATTATAAAGAGCAGCATTAGTGGCAAGTGAAACAATGATGCCAAGTTTGAAAGCTGTCACTATAAATTCCCATAAGGGCATGGAAGAACGCCCTGAGATGATATTATACCCTATAAATATAATGTAGATTGTACAAGATGCTTTAAGCGGAGCACTTAAACCCATTGAAAGGTTTTTAATGGTCTCCTTCATTATTTGCATGATAGGTTCCATTAACATATTTTCTGCCGTGGTAAAGTAAGCTACTTTTTCGAATGTCATTGCACGTCCATTCTATCTAATTTTTGCAAATATGATCATTTCTGATTCAATTATTATGTTGGTTCTGTTCAGCTCGTTCTTTAGCTTCTCTTTCGGCTTGTTCTTTTGCTTTTTCTTCAGCTTTTCTTTTTTCTATTTCAGCTTCTTTTTTTGCTATTTCAGCTTTCCATTTTTCATGTCTAGCTCGCAGCTCGGCTCGATATTCTTCTAGCGCTTTACGATCTTCTTCTTCGCGTTCACGCGCTCTCTCTTCAGCTTTTGCTTCATATTCCTTTTCAAGTTCAAGTTGTGCTAATCTTAGGTTTTCACAATTTTTGGCAGTTCCTGCGAATCCACATTTAGCATTCCACTCTTCCATCAATGTTTTATCTTTTTTAAATTCTGCGACGCTATAGGTTTTTTCACATCCAGCTGTGATGAGCCCTGTGCAAAGTAGCAATGTTGTTATGAGAACTTTATTCATAGATATTTCCCCTTCTTTCTTTCAGTTTTACAAGGTTTGAGCACAATTTTTAAATTATGCTTGTGTTATCGGTTTTTATAACCAGTGATGATAAATCTAGAGCACAGACATAATGTTGCCATAAATATATTATAAAGCGCACAAAGCTCTTTAAGTTGAGCAGCTAAAGTGCAATAGCGATGTGTAATGGTGCTATCCATTGTCCTTGTAAGGGATTACGTTAACATATTGTCTATTTTAGTAAATATGCCTTTGGTTACTATTGCCATTTAGATGCTCCGCTCTTCATTATGTTTTAATGGTTATTTTGTTGTTCTTCTGCCGCGCGCTCTTTTGCTTCTCGTTCTGCTCGTAATCTATTAGTATCAGCTTCAATTTTTTCAATCCAGGCTTTTTGTTCAGCTTTAAATTTTTCATCTATTTTGCGATTTTCTTCTTCAATTTTTGCCCGACGTTCTTTCTCAAGTTCAGCGCCTGCTACTCTTAGGTTTTCACAATTTTTTGAAGTTCCTATCCCTCCACATCTCGTGACCCATTCATCAAATAATTTTGGATTTTTTTTAAATTCTGCGACGCTATAGGTTTTTTCACATCCAGCTGTGATGAGTCCTGTGCAAAGCAGCAATGTTGTTATGAGAACTTTATTCATCAATATTTCCCCTTTTTTCTTTCAGTTTTACAAGTTTTGAGCACAATCTTTAAATTATGCTAGGTTATCGGTTTTTTATAACCAGTGATGATAAATCTAGGGCAGCGACATAATCTTGCCATAAATCTATTGTATAGTCTGTAAGGTTCTTTAGGTTGAGCAGCTAAAGCGCAATAGATGTTATCCATTGTTTTTGTAATGGGATTCATCAATCCGTTGTCTATCTTAGTGAATATGCCTTTGGTTACTATTGCCATTTAGATGCTCCGTTATTTATCGTGTCTTAATGGTTATTTTGTTGTTGTTCAGCTTCTCTTTTAGCGCGTTCTCTTGCTTCTCGTTTAGCTCTCATTTTTTCAATCCAAGCGTCTTGTTCAGCTTTCAATTTTTCCATTGATTTGCGATTTTCTTCGTCAATTTTACGACTTCTTTCTGCTGCTTTTGCTTCATACTCTTTCTGAAGTTCTAAAAATGCTAACCGCATGTTTTCACAATTTTTTGAAGTTCCTGCAAATCCACATTTCGCATCCCATTCTAGGCGTAAATTTTTATCTTTTTTAAATTCTGCGACGCTGTAAGTTTTTTCACATCCAGCTGTGATGAGCCCTGTGCAAAGCAGCAATGTTGTTATGAGAACTTTATT
>NZ_JBHIRL010000004.1:0-140812 GCF_042197145.1 Bartonella sp. AA56HLJMS
ATTGAACAGATCAATCAAGCTGTTGAAACCTTTTTAGCAGAGATAGAACGAGAGATAAAACAACTCTCAACAAAAGCCGCTTAACCTTATGGGGGTGTTTTGTTCCCCGCATATCTACAAGCACCCCCGCCCTTTCATAACAACTTTTAAGTCATGCGTGATTCACGAAATGGGTAAATTGCGTCTCAATGTAGGAGAAAAGATATGGCGCCTCGTAAAGCTATCATAACGCAAGCAGACATTGCACGAGCTTTAAGAGAAGCAAAAAAGCAAAAATGCGAACTCATAGAAATCAAACCTACCGGTGAACTGCTTATCTATCTGAAAGCAGATATTCCAATACCAAACTCAACAGCACACCCAGACAAACTTTTAGATTTGTCAAAGAATGAATATTACGAAATCGCACTCTCTAAGATGTAAAATTGATCATGCCAAAACCACGCCCCCCTCATCTCGTTAAACAAATTACCCAACATGGCAAAATCGTATGGTATGTACGTATTGGTCATGGAAAACGTATTAGAATACGCGGAACTTATGGAACACAAGAGTTTGTTGACAACTACAAAAGCGCACTTGCCGAATTACAAGGCATAATCCCTCCAAAACCGAAAATCGGCAAACTGATTGAAGGGTCATTTGCATGGCTGCTTAAACAATACTTTAACAGCTCTAATTGGCATAGCTACACTAAAGCTACAAAAAAACAAAAAGAACTCATCCTTATGAAGGTATGTGATACCATAGGAAACATTCCATACAAAGCAATTGAAAAGAAACATATCATAGCCGGCGTTGAACGACGCAAAGAAACACCAGCAATGGCTAGAAACTTTCTGAAAGCCCTTAATGGGCTTTTTAATTGGGCGATTGACCAAGGTCTTTTAGAAAATAATCCAGCCTTAGGTGTTAAAAGACCAGCCCTTCATAACAAAGATGGGTTTGCTGTTTGGACAGAAGAAGATGTTGAGAAATATTATCAAAGATGGTCCCATGGTACCCATGAACGCGTTTGGATTGATATTCTTCTGTATACGGGCTTACGTCGTGGTGATGCGGTTCGCATTGGCTGGAAAGATGTCAAAGACAATATTATTCATCTCAAAACAGAGAAAAGTAAATTCCAAACAGATGTCTTTCTACCTATTTTACCGGAATTAGCCAAAACGCTTGAAACTGGTCCTATTGGAGAAGAAACATTCATTTGTGGTAAAGAAGGTAAAAAACTAGTTAAAGAAAGTTTTGGCAACCTTTTTCGTGAGGCTTGTAACGTAGCGGGAATCAAAAAATCAGCACATGGCTTAAGAAAATTAGCAGCAACACGCGCAGCTAATTCTGGTGCAACAGTATCACAACTCAAAGCAATTTTTGGCTGGACAAATGATGCTATGGCATCTCTTTACACAAAGAGCGCAGACCGTAAAAAACTCTCTCTTGAAGCCATAAAAAAGCTTCAAAAAGATGAGGGATAGAGGCAAAAAAACTCAATAGAATCAAGATTCACCTATTCCCTTATATTAGACATAACTATTTTATTTTACTTGCTTTTTATTTGCCTGTCACGCCCACCATTCAACTTTATAGTATAAATAAATTATTGAATTATCGTATTCTTCCAAGGTACGGGATGCGTAAATAAAGATTCGGAAATAAGATTGTGCAACATGCCTCTACAAAGGGCATACTTTACGGAGTGTTTCTAATATTTTTTACGTTCTAATAGCGCCTCTTAGGGGAAGCCATCTAAAAGTATCACAAACGTAATAACAGCCTCATTTTGCAACAGATTAGAAGTTTGATTTTAAAATTCTTTCCACAAGCATAGGCTTCCGTTCTAAAAAATATTGTTTGTTTCCTGATCTATCCCCTGTTTTTCTTAATTCTTTCATGTCTATTGGTATACAACTTGTTGTCCAAACAGTTAGATATAACCACAGTCACTTCGATAGATATAAAACACTTAACCTTAGAGCTGTATTTTGAGTTTACCAATTACAGATTATAATAAAATATTAAAAAGAGTAAAAAACACGATAAAAGCAAATTTTTTCATTCTAAAAATACATTTGATTTATAATCATGTTTTATTGTTTGCCATGTTGAATGAGAAATCCGAATATCGCAATGTTTTCTCATTTCAAACCTATTTATATTGAATTAAACAAAGCCGTCTCTCTTACACGTCATAAGAGGAATTAGTATTAAGTAAAAATTGTATAAAAAAGCACAAAAATGCCGATAACTACCTCAAGTGCTAAAATCTATCGCAACATCGGGGGCTGGAAAATAGGCAAAGTGTATGATAATGTCAGTTTGTTTCTTCATAAATGTAAATATGATGGAGCTCAATGGATTTATCATTGTACCATTTATGAGCGCCAGCGTGAAGTGAGCTTTAAGAGATATCTCTTAAAACAAAGCCTGTAAAATGGCATTCTCCTCACACTGTATTCTTATTGAAATAATGATCACCTTGAACCGTATGAGTTTAGATCTTCAGAGCTCATCTGCATAACATTTTAATGTGATTATTATCCAATATTAAAATACTTTTCACATGATGTACAAACTATAAAGAAATAAGAAAAAACATTTGAAAATGTAAATATGAAATCTAAAAATTTAACTCTAAGATACAATCTATCTTCATTCATATAAATATACAGTATACATTCTTAAACCTATAAGACTAAGAAAACCTAAACATTGATGAAACCTATAACCCTACCTGAGAAACAGTGACAATCATGTTAAATCAAATTGTCCGCAAGTGTCTCTCATTGAAAAAACAATATCTTATCTGGACGGCACATATAACATCTTTTTATACGAAAAAACTATAAAGAAGTAATTCGTTATGAATCACAGCTTCCAAGACAAGAAGATATTTTCCACCTCTTGTGCCATCTGTAAATTCTCATCATAAACAGATATCGTTTTTATTCTTCAATGTTTCATAAACTGTTCTAAATCGAATCCATCATGCCTTGTATCTAATCAAAATCGATCTTACCAAAGATCATGCTAAAAAACGTAATAATATTATTCATAAAAAATAAAAAAATCACAATAGATGTTTTTTGGCAATTTCACCAGCACTAGCCGCAATGCTTAAATCTAATCTAAGAAATAAAATATTCATTTTCAGAAAGATAAAAAGAAGCTCATAAAAAAGAGTTTTTGTAATCTGTTTCCTAAAGCATGTGATATAGTAGCAACACGCGGCAAGAATATGCAATGCTAAAGTTTCAGCAATCAAAAGCAATTTTTACTGAAAAAAGAGAAAACAGCATCATTTTATACTAAAACAGTCAACAGAAAACGTTTAGCAACAAAATCAACCAAAAAACATCAAAAAGGTTCGGGAGTTTAAAGAAAAATAAGCTAATAGAATAAAAGGAAAACTCTCTAACTTTTTATAGCCTATTAATATCATTTAAACATGGTGATCCCGACAGGATTCGAACCTGTGACCCACGGCTTAGAAGGCCGTTGCTCTATCCAGCTGAGCTACGGGACCCAACTGATTATTTTCTCAATTCAAAATAGCATCTTTAATTCAATGTGTCCAAGAATGCTGCCGATCACTGCGAAAATTATCAGAATAAGAAATAGCACGTCGAATCGACGTATGTTTCTTTTCTACACGGTAAGAGATAGCATTCTTACGCGCAAAAGCAATCGCTTCTTCCTTCCTATTAAATCGGATTCTTACCTGATTATTCATATCAGACGTTGCCGTGTACCCCATAAGAGGTTCAAGCATTTTCGCTTTCACCGGCTCATACTCTAGAATCCAAAAACCTGTATTCCCCTTACCTGACTGCATAGCTGTCTTAGCAGGACTATAAATACGTGCGATCATGCCTTTTTCCTTCAGATTACACAACGCTTGAATGATAGTTTCTCACCACACGTACCCAATTGGGTCATTCTCACACACTCAATCAAATATGGTCGGAGCGATAGGATTCGAACCTACGACCCCCTGATCCCAAATCAGGTGCGCTACCAGGCTGCGCTACGCTCCGCCATTTACATTTACTTGATGCACATTTCCTAAAATTTTCACAACAGAAGTGCAAGAGAAAAACACACTTTTTTTTAATTTTGTTGCATTTCTTTACAAAAAAGCACATTTTTAAATTTTTTTCCCTACTCAATAACAGATTTATTAACAAGTAGTAGAAAATAACCTCCGTAGAAAATCCAATCTATATTAAAAAAGAATGAATTTCTCTATAAGGACTTCATAATTTTTGTCCTTTTTTAAGCAAGCTCTCACTGTATCAAAATGCATTCCACAGATACAATTTTAGAAAAAAACGACTTAAATATCATAGAAAAACTTTTCCAAAGAGCACATAAGCCAAAAAATTCAGCTGTATTAAGCTTTTTCCTCTCTTTTTCTATCTTCCCAAGGACTCTTTTATTAAAAATTCTAGAATCTTCTACAATCCAAATCCATAAACAACAAACATTTTTTCAAAGCACAAAGATTTCATTATAAATAAAATAAAGCGCTCTTTTTAGAAAAATTTTCAAATGCGAAGATGGAAAGAATTCAACATCATACAATAAAATCTCAAAGCTATTTAAAATAAACACATGACAAAAGCAAAAAATATTATTTTTTACTCTTATATAGATATCCAAAAAGGAGAAAATTTAAATGACTTGTCTTTCCACGTATTGAAACGATAGTAGAAGGACAGAATAAGTAAGCCATGATAAGGAGTATTTACGAAATTCTTCTATTCAAAACTTCAGCAATAACAGCACGTGTTATTTTTCTTTTTCTTTGTAATGCCAACTGATCAACAGAATCAATAACACGCTTCAATGAAAATAAAGAACGTTCACAACGACTTACAAGATAATAAACCGTATCTGGATGTACAATAAGTTGCCTATCTGAAAAAAGCTTAAATGCAACAGCTGTTAACAATGCATCATCAGGCTGATTAATTTCAACGAACATTACCGAATTAAGACGACTTTTTAGATCATTTAACATTAAATTCCAAGCGGAAGGAAGTGTTCGTGCCGTCATCAATAAAGTAGCTTGTCGTGCATCAAGATTTGCTTGCTTAATACTGTTAATTAAATGAAAAAGTTCTGTCTCATTGATTTCACCTGCATCAATATCCTCTATTAAAAATGATCTGCCTAAAGAAGCCATAGTAATAGCCTGATCAATTTCATTGTGCTGAATCCTGAAAGCATCTGCTTTTTGGAGCCATATATTAGAAAAGTGCGTTTTTCCAGAGCCTTCTTTACCAACCAAAACTGCAATAGGTAAGCTCCAATTGGGCCAGTGATCAATAAGCTGAAAAGCCATACGATTGCTTTCCGTTACCACTAAATCCTCAAATTGAAAAATCGGATCATAAGGAAAATTTAAAGATAATTGCGTTTCACGCCCATTCATTTTAGCGGCTCCGAATTTCCGCTTCTCGAATACATCTGAGAACTCAGATAAGTATGAAGAGCAAAACGAACTAAAACGCCAACAGCCGCTGCCGCAGGAATAGCAACAAGCATACCAGTAAAACCAAAGAGTGAAGAAAAAGCAAAAAGTGAAAACATCAACCATACGGGATGTAATCCCACTGATGAACCTACAAGCTTGGGTTGAAGGATATAACCTTCAATAAACTGACCAATTAAAAAAAGTGCCATCACAACGATGATTCCCCCCCAATTATTGGGATAAAACTGGACCCATGCAATACCAACAGAAAGGACCAAGCCACTCATTGTGCCGATATAAGGAACAAAGCTAATAAGACCAATAAACATACCAATCAAAAGACTAAAATTGAGTCCTGCAATCGTTAAACCAATAGCATAATAGCCTCCCAATATGAGACAAACTGTTCCTTGTCCACGAACAAAGCCTGCAATAGCTCTATCCATTTCATGAAAAATACTACGAACAGTTTCAAGATGATCACGCGGTATTAACGAATCGATTGCTGTTACCATACGTGGCCAATCTAATAACATATAAAATGCCACCACAGGTGCCACAACAAATAGGCTAACGATATTAACGATTGATTTTCCTGACTTTAAAAGTGAATTCAAAAGAGACGTAATAAAATCCGAACCTTCTCCCAAAAATCCTTTAATATTATTCCGTAATTCATTTGGATCACTTCCAAAATAGCGCCTTAACCAATCAAAATCATGCTCAACAAAAAAGGTTTGAATACGATTAATGTAAACAGGTAAACCATCACTCATAAATTGCTGTATTTGCCAACTAATAACAGGAATCAAAATAATTAAAGCAGCAACAAAGGTAATAACAATAAATAGGGTGATAAGGACAGTCCCAAACACACGACGAATACCAAATTTTTCAAGTAATTGAACAATGGGATTGAGAAAATAAGCCAACACAATCCCTGCCACAAAAGGAAGCAAAATTGATCCAAAAACAAACATAAAAAGAATGAAAAAAATCAGCGTACCAAGCCAAAAAAAGATTTGTCTTTTCATATTATTCGGCAAAGGTAATTGAGTATACGCTGGCACATAAGTCTTATAACGATCACGAGATGTATTCTCACTCACTTTCTTTCTCATAAGCTGCCAAGAGGACTGTCCGTGATTATCTGATATCTTGCTCATAAAATATCCTAAAAAATTCTTCACAAAAAATTATAAACAACTTCAAAATAAGGTACAAGAAAAGTTGCTTATTTTCTTATCAATATCTCTTGCAGAGAGAACTCTATCATGGCATTGCATAATATCAAAACCTGATTTTCCATTAAAGGAAGGCTCCAATGAGCAATCAAGATCTTACAAATAATAAATCCAAGGCTGGGGATAAATCCAAAGCTGGTCTTACCTACGCAAAAGCCGGTGTAAACATCGATATGGGTAATGCCATGGTAGAAAAAATTAAACCCTTTATACGCGCAACAAAACGAGCCGGAACAGATGCAGAAATTGGCGGTTTTGGTGGACTTTTTGATTTAAAAGCAGCAGGCTTTACGGATCCTATCCTAGTAGCAGCCAATGATGGTGTGGGAACAAAATTAAAAATTGCCATTGAAGTAGGTCACCATAACACTGTAGGTATTGATCTTGTAGCTATGTGTGTCAATGATTTACTCGTACAAGGGGCTGAACCTCT
Source organism: Bartonella sp. AA56HLJMS (assembly GCF_042197145.1). Taxonomy (NCBI): domain Bacteria; kingdom Pseudomonadati; phylum Pseudomonadota; class Alphaproteobacteria; order Hyphomicrobiales; family Bartonellaceae; genus Bartonella; species Bartonella sp. AA56HLJMS. Next base: position 7,154 of record NZ_JBHIRL010000004.1, read on the forward strand.
CTTTTTTCTGGATTATTTTGCAACTGGAAAGCTTGACCCTGAACAAGGAGCTGCGATTGTTTCCGGTATTGCAGAAGGATGTAAACAAGCCGGTGCTGCCCTTATTGGAGGAGAAACTGCAGAAATGCCAGGAATGTATGCAGAGGGAGATTATGATCTAGCTGGTTTTGCTGTTGGAGCATGCGAACGTAGCAAGCTACTCCCTTCAAAAGATTTGACAGAAGGTGATATTATATTAGGTCTAAGCGCCTCTGGAATTCATTCCAATGGCTTTTCGCTTGTTCGACGAATCATCCAGCAAAATTATCTCAAATGGAATGACCCTGCCCCTTTTTCCCCCGAAAGCAGCCTTGGTATAGCACTTCTTACACCAACACGCATTTATGTAAAATCGCTTCTTCCCATCATGCGAAAATATGAAGGGATTAAAGCTCTTGCTCATATTACGGGTGGAGGTTTTCCTGAAAATATTCCACGTGTCCTTCCATCCTCTCTCTGCGCTGAAATTAATCTTTCTAGCATCAATGTTCCAGCAGTATTTTCATGGATTGCCAAACAAGGTAAAATAGAAGAAACAGAAATGTTAAGAACATTTAATTGTGGTATTGGCATGATCATTATCGTAGCACAGCATGCAGCTGAAACAATTACACAAGCTCTTGAAAGAAAAGGAGAGACTGTAACTCCCCTTGGCATTTTAACAAAATGCCAAGATCAAAATAAAGGAATACTTTATAAAGGGGTACTGCATTTATGAAAAAACAAATCGTCGTTTTCATTTCTGGTAATGGATCCAATATGGTCGCCCTTGCTCAAGCTAGCCAACAAACGGCATATCCTGCTGAAATCGTCGCGGTTATTTGCGATAATCCGCGTGCCAACGGTATTGAAAAAGCGCAAAACCATAACTTACCTATTCATATTGTTGATCGTAAAATTTACAAAACAAAAGAAGAGCATGAAGAAAATATTTTTACAATTTTAAATCAATATAAACCGGATTTTCTCTGCTTTGCAGGGTATATGCGCCTTATCTCACCACGTTTTGTAAAACTTTATGAAGGACGAATTCTAAATATTCATCCTTCTCTTTTGCCTTCATTTAAAGGCTTAAACACACATGAAAAAGCTTTACAAGCAGGTGTAAAAATCACGGGTTGCACTGTTCACCTTGTTACAGAAGACATGGATGCAGGAAAAATCCTTGCCCAAGCAGCCGTTCCAGTCTATCCCCATGATACTGCTGAGTGCTTAGCACAAAGAGTTCTTAAAGCAGAGCATAAACTCTATCCCGAAGCCTTAAAAGCATTTATTGAAGGGAAGAGCAAAATGGTCGATACGCAACAACAGCTTTTATCTTTTTGAGTGTATCAACAATCTATTAATCAGCATATTTCAATGCTTTACACATAGTTTTTGCTCAGTATCTACAATTGAAAATCTCTATGAAATATTGACATAATAGAGTCCATCTCTTCATAAATTTTTGCACAAAATATGTAATTTTTTGAATTTTAGTTCATTTTTAAAATTTTTCTTCTTTATTCAATTCTATGACATTATCATAAGCTCTATTTATCAAAATACTCTCGTATTTCGCCTAAAAAATCTTAAAATACGCAATTTTCTATTGCATAAATTTTTGTTTATGACGAAAGTGTTTCTTTAACTGTTACAGCTAACTGTTTGAGTGTAAAAGGTTTAGATAAAAAACCAAAAACAGCATCTTGTGGAAGATTTTTAGCAAAGGCATCTTTTGCATATCCAGAAACGAAAAGAAATTTGATATCAGGATAGTTTTTACGGACTTCCTTCAATAAAGTTGGCCCATCCATTTCTGGCATCACCACATCGGAAACAATAATATCAACTTCTCCTTTTTGTTCCTCAAGAATAGAGAGTGCTTCCACCCCACTTGCTGCCTCTAAAACCGTATATCCTCTCATTTGAAGAGCTCTTACCCCCCCCATTCTGACCGCATCTTCATCTTCAACTAATAAAACAGTCGCAGATCCTGTTAAGTCTATATTTTTATCTTTCTCTTCATCTTTTTCAATCTTTTGAGAAATTTCTCCTTTTATATTGGGGATATAACGGGGAAGAAAAATATGAAATGTTGCTCCTTCACCTTCTTTACTTTCACAATAAATATACCCACCGCTCTGCTTGATAATTCCATAAACCATTGATAAACCAAGTCCTGTTCCTTTTCCAACTTCTTTTGTTGTAAAAAATGGCTCAAACATTTTTTCTTGTATAGCAGCAGATATACCAGCCCCTGTATCTGAAATAGTCAATTGCACATACTCGCCAATTGCTAATCCAAGATGATTAAATTCAGCACTTTGTTGCTTTGTAATATTATTTGTCGCAATCGTAACAATACCTCCATCTAACATGGCATCACGCGCATTAATAACCAAATTCATAATAACACGCTGAAAAGATGCTTGATCAACTTCAACGCTCCACAAATCTCTTCCATGGATAATTTTTAACTGAATATTATTCCCCAAAAGTGGTAAAATAAGATTGCGGATATCTGATAAAAATTCAGTAAAATCGACTTCTTCAGGTCGAAGTGTTTGCTTTCTAGAAAAAGCTAATAATTGCTGGACAAGAGCAGCTGCACGATTAGCATTGTTTTTAATATTGATCAGATCAGCATGAGCAGGATCAGAACTACGATGCGTATTTAAAAGAAGATCACACGACATTAAAATTGCTGTTAAAACATTATTAAAATCATGAGCAATGCCGCCAGCCAATTGTCCTACAGCTTGCATCTTCTGACTTTGCATCATTTTATCTTCAAGAGTTTTTTGTTCGGTTGTTTCAATGACAGAGATAATAAGCAAATTTTGCAATGCATCACCGTGATAGGGCGGTACAGACATAATATGGAGCCGTAAATGGCATTCTTCATTTTTTTCTAAAACAGTTTCTAGAGAAACAAAATAATTTTTATTTGTCGCAATTCTCTGAAAAGAACGCTCTAACTGCACACAATCACGACGAGAAATAACATCATAAAAATTGACAGCTTTGTCCATACATCCCGTGAGTGATGAAAAAGCTTTATTCATATGAACCAATTGCCCTGCATGATCCACCACGGCTATTGCAAAAGGACTCGCATCAAAATATTCTTCTAATATACTGGGTAATTTTAATTGATCATCCTCTTCTTTTTGTATTTGTTGTGGAATGATCACAACACGATAAATGGCTTCCTCTTCTAAGAGAGAAGAAACAGATATAAGACAATGGAATATTTTCTCACAAGTCGTGTGTGAATTTAAACATAACGAAAACCTATAGGGTAAAGAGTAACCTGAACTTTGATATCTGTTGGTTTGTAAACAGATATCACTCCATGAGCTCTTAGCGCCAACGCTATCAAATAACGAATCAAAATTATATTGACCAATTGAGAAATTCGCTAAATCAATTGAAAACCATTCTGCAAAAGTCGCATTGGCATAAAGAATAGTTCCTTGTCTATTAACGGATACAAAACCAATAGAAGCTTGATCCAAGTGATTGATAGCCTCTTGAAGGTTCGAGAAAAAAACTTCTCGCGTTTGTTGTAAGTGCGAAATATCAGCAATACGCCAAAATAAAAGCTTTTTTTTCTGTTTTTTGATAGGTTGAATGGAAATATTATACCAAACAGATTTTTTTGGTGTAGAATCAGTAAAAATTGGCTGTTCTACTCTCAATTCCTCTTGCGCTGCAAGATTATTACAGGCTGCAACCTTTAAGCGATACGAGAGTGCACCAGCTCCTGGCAGATCCGCTATAACCCTATAACAAGACACTTCAGGCTTATAGGTCAGAATTTTTCGATAGTTTTGATTAGAATAATAAACAAAACCAGAAAGATCAGAGATTACAATTGCATCATCGCTCCTATTAAAGATGCTAAAATCAAAATCTTCATGCGACCACACATGATATCTTAAAATTCCCATTCCACACAAAACGAGTGTTGCAACACCGATCATTGCTAGAATCAAAAAAGATATTGATATCACCTGTTGCAAATAGTTTTGTGGATAAAAAAAACCTAAAATACCCACAATGAAAAGAAAACCTAATACAAAAACAATACCAAAAATCACAACTCTCCGGTGAAACGAAGACGCTGATCTTTCATTATTCTGAAAATCTTTATCCATCTCTCTTTGCCTTAGCTTATAGCTATTTCTTATGTCACAAACTTCCTTTATATTCGTTGTTATGTTGTTATAAAGTATATACTATGATATTATCTAAGATAAGCTCGCTTAATATTCAAAAGTTTATTTCTTACATTATAAGTGAATCTTTTGAGGGTATGTTTATAAATTTATCTCAATAAAAAATAATATTTCCATCCAAAATGGGAGAAAATCTATGTATATCTGGTTATCAGAGCAGATAGGTGTATCTGCTGCAAACATAACGATAAGCTTTTTGCTTTTTATAATAACAATCGCAGCTATTACCGTAATTATCGTGTTTTTACGTCGCTTAAGTACAGGAAGATACAGCATTAATAGAAAAAAAAGTCTATCACGATTAGCATTATGTGAAGTAATTTCTATAGATCGAGCACGCCGCCTTGTTTTAGTCCGTTGCGATAATAAAGAACATTTGCTCCTTATTGGCGGATTAACAGATGTGGTTGTAGAATCCGATATTACTGGTACATCAAAAATACAAAAAAGAGAAACAGACACACATCTAAGTTCCGCCCCTCCAGAAAGAAACGATGTATCGGATAAAAGTCCCTCTCCTTTTACGAATGAAGGGATAAAAGATTCAGCCATCACCGCCGAAATTGAGGGGCGGCAAGAACCATCTTTATTCATTCCTATCCCTCAAAAATAAAAATATACAATTTCATCACCACGAATTTCATTTGTTTATCATCTCAATAACCTTAATCATCGCGATAAACTCTTTCACGTCGTTCGTGACGTTCTTGCGCTTCCAATGACAAAACGGCTATCGGCCGAGCCTCAAGACGCTTGATACTAATGGGTTCGCCGGTTTCTTCACAAAAACCGTATGTCCCATTATCAATGCGCTCTAAAGCAGCATCTATTTTTGAAATAAGTTTCCTCTGACGATCACGAGCACGTAATTCGATTGTACGATCAGTTTCACAAGAAGCCCGATCAGTCAAATCGGGCTGACCAACATTCTCTTCCTGCAAATTTTCCAAAGTCTCACGAGCTTCTTTTAATATATCATTCTTCCAAGAAACCAATTTAGCACGAAAATACGCCTTTTGCCGCTCATTCATAAAAGGCTCATCTTCACTAGGGCGATATTGACCATCAATCTCTTCGCTCATGCAATAAAAAACCTCCACATATGCTATGTGCGGTCTATATATTGTGCAATACCCATCAACACAAGAGTAAAATGTTTTTTCATAACAATCGACGAATATATCTAAATGCACTGTTTAGGTTTGATCGCTTTTTTATGTAGATTGAATTCTTGATCAAATCTCATCCAGAATCATTTTTCTCGCTTATTGAAAAACTTTAAAAAGAAGGAAATCAGAGCCATCCCTCCCCTACTCTCTACATTGTTTAAAATCTAAATGAAGCAACAATAAATCATTTCATCAATGCAAAAAATAAAATCTTTATAAAGGCAAAGTGTGATATTCACGTTTCAAATACATCAAAGCATCTTTTTCTTTATTACAGTTGATTGCAACAACCTCACCAATCAAAACACAATGGGTTGCGTGTTCGTGCCAACAAATCAAACGACAATCAAACGACGCTAGAGCATCTGAAAGACTAGGCGCCCCCGTTTGCAAAGCTCCCCATTGAGCAACATCAAAACGCTCATTTTGTGTAGAATTGCAACGCCTCGAAAAAACATCCGCTAATGAGCGATGTTTTCCTGCCAAGCTATTAACACAAAAATTTCCATTCTCCATAAACACCTGATTCTTTAAATTATGACGCATGAGACAAACAAGAAGGGTTGGAGGATCATCAGATAAAGAACAACACGCCGAAACAGTCACCCCACGTCTTCCCTTAATACCATTTGTTGTCACAATATGCACAGCTCCTGCAAAAAGACTCATGGCATCTCGATATTCTTGGGAAGAAACCGCAATAGTATGTTTATGTTGAAGTTCAGGCATCAAATATGTTTTATGATTCGACATATCTTTCACTTATAAAGCTTTAAAATTTCAAGCAATCTTTCCATAAAAAGACCTATAATACATATTTTTTCTTTTCCGTCATAACACAAAAAATATTTGTGTATACACAGCGATATGATAAAAACTGCCAATCTAAGGAGATTTTAATGCCCCATTCTCATCTCATTTCGCCTTCTCTCTTGGCTTCTGATTTTTCTAAACTTGGACAAGAAATGTTAGATGTTGTTGATGCTGGTGCAGATTGGCTTCATCTTGATATTATGGATGGGCACTTTGTTCCTAACATCACCTTTGGTCCTGAAATCGTCAAAGCTCTGCGCCCATTAACAAAAGCAATATTTGATGTCCACCTGATGATCGTACCAGTAGACCCTTATTTAGAAGCTTTTGCAAAAGCAGGTTCAGATATTATAACTATTCATGCTGAAGCAGGTCCACATCTTCATCGTTCATTACAAACAATCAAAAAAATGGGGAAAAAAGCAGGAATCGCACTCAATCCAAGCACCCCTGAACATGTACTGGAATATTTGCTTGATCAATTAGATCTCATTCTCATCATGACGGTCAATCCCGGTTTTGGTGGACAAAGTTTTATTCCAGAAATAAAAAATAAAATTAAGCGCGTTAAAAACATGATTGCAAACCGCCCTATTGATCTTGAAGTTGATGGTGGTATCACCGTTGATACAATTGGGATAGCTGCAAAAGCTGGTGCAAATGTATTTGTCGCAGGCTCTGCAATTTATAAAGATGGCAATAAAGAGCTTTACAAAACACGTATTAGTGCATTGCGCCAAGCCGCAATCCTCTCACAACAAGGAAAAAAATGATGATCGCACGTTATTCCCGCCCTGCAATGGTAACAATTTGGTCTCCCGAAACAAAATATCGTATTTGGTTTGAAATTGAAGCCCATGCCTGTGATGCCCTTGCTCACTTAGGGATTATTCCGAAAGAAGCCACCAAAGTCATTTGGGAAAAAGGGGCAGCAGCTAAATTTGATGTCAATCGCATTGATGAAATTGAAGCAATTACCAAACATGATGTTATCGCATTTCTAACCCACCTAGCTGAATTCATTGGACCAGAGGCACGTTTTATCCACCAAGGCATGACATCATCTGATGTTCTCGATACAACGCTGAACATTCAATTGATGCGTGCGAGTGATATTTTGCTAGAGGATATAGATCAACTTCTTGAAGCATTAAAAAGACGTGCTTTTGAGCATAAAGAGACAATCACCATTGGGCGGAGTCATGGCATTCATGCTGAACCGACAACATTTGGAATCAAGTTTGCTCTTGCATACGCTGAGTTTTCCCGTTGTCGCAAACGTCTTCTTGCTGCACGAGAAGAAGTTTCTACTTGCGCGATTTCAGGAGCTGTAGGAACTTTTGCTAATATCGATCCACGCGTTGAAGAACATGTAGCAAAAGCCTTGAAGATGCGTACTGAACCGGTTTCCACCCAAGTAATACCAAGAGATCGTCATGCTATGTTTTTTGCAACACTTGGTGTTATTGCTTCCTCTATTGAAAGGCTAGCAATAGAAATACGCCACTTACAACGAACAGAAGTTCTTGAAGCAGAGGAACATTTCTCACCTGGGCAAAAAGGTTCATCGGCAATGCCTCACAAACGTAATCCAGTTTTAACAGAAAATTTAACTGGATTAGCCCGTATGGTACGTGCATTTGCACTCCCAGCCATGGAAAATGTAGCTCTTTGGCATGAACGTGATATTTCCCATTCATCTGTTGAGCGTTATATTGCTCCAGATGCGACTATTACACTTGATTTTGCTCTTTCTCGCCTCACATCTGTCATTGAAAATCTCATTGTCTATCCAGAAAATATGCAAAAAAATCTCAATAAATTCCGCGGTCTTGTTCACTCACAACGGGTTCTTTTAGCACTCACACAAGCAGGGATTAGTCGTGAAGATTCTTATCGGATTGTACAACGAAATGCGATGAAAGTTTGGGAACAAGGAAAAGATTTTTTAGAAGAACTCCTCAACGACAAAGATGTTACCAAAGCTTTAAGTGAAGAAGAACTTCGCGAAAAATTTGATCTTTCTTACCACACCAAACATATCAATACGATTTTTAAACGTGTTTTTGAAGAACAATAAAGCGACATAGAAAACCAAAATCCATTCAACCTATGATCAAAAATCTGTTGTAACAAAGAAAACAATTCATGAAAGCAAATCAACTCGATATTCTTATTGTTCCTGGCTACAAAGGATCTGGTCCAGATCATTGGCAAACACGCTGGGAAAAAAAATTGTCGACAGCCAGCCGCATTGAACAACTCCATTGGTCAAAGCCTGTTTGTGAAGAGTGGGTTAACAAAGTTAAAACCGCCATCGCAAAAGCTCAAAGGCCTGTTATGCTTATTGCTCATTCATTAGGAGTTCCCAGTGTTATTCATGCAACTGTACAAAATACAGAAAAAATTTGTGGCGCTTTCTTTGTTGCACCTCCAGATGTCGCCAATGAAAAAATACGTCCCAAACATTTAATGACATTTGGCCCCTATCATCGCCAAAAGCTTCCTTTTCCTTCTATTGTCATAGCCAGTCGCAACGATGAGTTTTGTCAATTTTCAGTAGCAGAAAAAATTGCCAATGATTGGGGATCACTCTTTGTTGATGCTGGGTATTCTGGCCATATTAACGCAGAATCCGGACACGGACCTTGGCCTGAAGGGCTTATGGTCCTCTCTCACTTTCTTGCAAAAATTTGATCCAAAAGAGGTGATCTTCTTTCTCATCGCTTATGTATCTTCACCTTTGGGTAAACGTGTAATGATAAAAATTATAAAAGTATCATAGCAATATCATTGAGAAATTCTATCAATTAGGATAGTATCATTTATCAATGTTATTAAAAACCTCTCAAGATAAATAGAGAATCATGATGAATCGTCGCCACCGTATTTATGAAGGCAAGGCTAAAATTTTATATGAAGGACCTGAACCAGGGACTTATATTCAATTTTTTAAAGATGATGCAACTGCCTTTAATGCAAAAAAACATGAAATTATCGACGGAAAGGGCGTTTTAAACAACCGAATTTCGGAACATATTTTTAGCCATCTTGGACGTTTGGGCATCCCAACACATTTTATCAAACGTATAAACATGCGCGAACAGCTTATTAAAGCAGTGGAAATCATTCCGTTGGAAGTTGTTGTTCGCAATGTTGCTGCCGGCTCTCTTGCTAAGCGTTTAGGACTGGAAGAAGGAACCCCGCTTCCGCAATCCATCATTGAATTCTACTATAAAAATGATTCTCTCGATGATCCTATGGTAACGGAAGAACATATCACAGCTTTTGGGTGGGCTGTCCCACAAGAGATAGAAGATATCATGCAACTTTCAATTCGTATTAATGATTTTCTTTCTGGGCTTTTTGCCGGTGTTAACATCCAATTAATTGATTTTAAAATGGAATTTGGTCGCCTGTGGGAAGATGAAACAATGCGCATTGTTCTTGCTGATGAAATCTCTCCTGATTCTGCACGACTATGGGATATGCACACACAAGAAAAAATGGATAAAGACCGTTTTCGTCGTGATATGGGAGGGCTTATTAATGCCTATCAAGAAGTTGCTAAACGTCTTGGTATTATGAATGAAAACGAACCAACACGACCAAGTGGTCCCGTTCTCGTAAAGTAAAAACAAGGTAAAAAACATCACCTTATACAAACACCCCTCTTCAAAGGAGAGGTTCTTTTAAAAAGCAGGAAGCAAAAAATGAAAGCACGCATTACAGTTACTTTAAGAGAAAGCGTTCTTGATCCACAAGGAGAAGCAATTGTCGGTGCTTTAAAAAGTTTGGCTTTCGAAGGCATTCAATCTATTCGTCAAGGAAAGGTTTTTGATATTGTTCTTGATGATTTACCTTCTGAAACTGCAAAGAAAAAACTTGAACAAATGTGTGAAGAGTTACTCGCAAATACTGTCATCGAAAATTATACAATCGAACTTCTGTAAGTGAAACGCTCATGAAAACTGCCATCATTCAACTTCCTGGATTAAATCGTGATCGAGATATGGTTGCAGCATTACATCATATAACGGGAGTTGAGCCACTAAAAATTTGGCAAACAGAAACAACAATTCCAGATGTAGATGTTATTATTATTCCTGGTGGTTTTTCCTATGGCGACTACTTAAGATGTGGTGCGATTGGAGCGCGAACTCCCGTCTTTAAAGCCATTCGTGAAAAAGCACAAGAAGGTACGACAATTATAGGTATCTGTAATGGATTTCAAATTTTGTTGGAAGCAGGATTATTACCCGGTACTTTAATGCGTAACGCTTCTTTAAAATTTGTTTGTCGTGAAATCAAGCTTGAAGTCGTCAACGCCAAGACAAAATTTTCTCGATATTATTCTAAAGGACAAATTATTCGTTGTCCTGTTGCCCATCATGACGGAAATTATTTTGTTGATAGTGAAACATTGAAACAAATGGAAGACAATGAACAAATTGTTTTTCGCTATGCAGAAAATACAAACCCGAACGGCTCAATGAAAGATATTGCTGGTATTGTTAATAAAGCTGGTAATATTCTTGGTATGATGCCCCATCCTGAAAACTTTATTGAACCCGCCCACGGAGGTACTGACGGTCGTTTACTTTTTCAAAGTGCTTTAGAGTTAGTAAATGGATAATGCTGCAAAAATACTCGCGCTCCATAATTTAAAAAAATAAGGATTTATACCATTTATCGCTTCATAAAGCTATAAACAAAGCTCTTCACAAACAACAATGGATATTATTTTCTAAACACATAATTATTTAAGACCATTTTTAGTCTTAAATCCCACCAAACAAACGGACAAAATCTTCAGCTTACTGTCTATAAATATTTTTATTATTAAACAACATGATTGTTTATAATATAAGCTGCTAGGTTAAAAAAATAAAAATACTAAATTTCGATTAATTTGACGGATAAATACTCATGAAGCCTTGCAATAACATCACTATTACATCAGAACTCATTGCACAACACGGGCTAAAAGAAGATGAATATCAACGTATCCTAACGTTAATTGGTAGAGAACCAACATTTACTGAACTAGGAATTTTTTCTGCGATGTGGAACGAACATTGTTCCTATAAATCATCTAAAAAATGGCTAAAAACTCTTCCGACAGAAGGAAAATGTGTCATCCAAGGACCTGGTGAAAATGCTGGTGTTGTCGATATTGGCGAAGGACAATGTGTTGTTTTCAAAATGGAAAGCCATAACCACCCTTCTTATATTGAACCTTATCAAGGTGCAGCGACAGGTGTTGGTGGTATTTTACGTGATGTCTTTACAATGGGAGCCCGTCCTGTTGCTGCTATGAATGCATTGCGATTTGGTGCTCCTGATCACCCACGAACACGCCATCTTGTTTCTGGTGTTGTTTCTGGAATAGGTGGTTACAGCAATTCTTTTGGTGTTCCAACGGTTGGTGGAGAAGTAAATTTTGATGAGCGTTATAATGGCAATATCCTTGTTAACGCTTTTGTCGCCGGTATTGCAAAGACAGACGCCCTTTTTTATTCTAAAGCACAAGGTATTGGACTCCCTGTTGTTTATCTGGGTGCAAAAACAGGACGTGATGGTGTCGGTGGAGCAACAATGGCTTCTGCTGAATTTGATTCTTCAATCAGTGAAAAACGTCCAACCGTTCAAGTCGGTGATCCTTTTACAGAAAAATGTCTCCTTGAAGCATGTTTAGAGCTCATGGAACTTGGAGCCGTGGTTGCTATTCAAGATATGGGGGCAGCAGGACTCACCTCTTCTGCCGTTGAAATGGGAGCAAAAGGAAATCTGGGGATACAGCTTAATCTTGATACAGTTCCTGTTCGAGAAGAAAACATGACAGCCTATGAAATGATGCTTTCTGAAAGTCAAGAGCGTATGCTCATGGTCCTTAAACCAGAACTAGAAAAGCAAGCAGAAGCAATTTTTCATAAGTGGGGACTACATTTTTCTATCATTGGAAAAACAACCGATGATTTACGTTTTCGTGTATTTCATCAAGGGGAAGAAGTTATCAATCTTCCCATCAAAGAGCTTGGTGATGAAGCGCCTGTTTATGATCGTCCTTGGAGTGAGCCGGCAAAAAAAACACCCTTGAAAGCAGAAGACGTCAAAAAAGTTGAAAATCTTGGTGATGCGCTTCTCAGCTTATTGAATTCTGCTGATCAAAGTTCTCGGCGATGGGTTTATGAACAATATGATACCCTTATCCAAGGAAATAGCCTTGTTTGTCCAGGAGGTGATGCAGGCGTTATCCGTGTAGAAAACAACAGCAAACGTGCTCTTGCTTTTTCTTCTGATGTAACACCTCGCTATTGTGAAGCAGACCCTTATGAAGGGGGGAAACAAGCTGTCGCAGAATGCTGGCGAAACATTAGTACGACAGGTGCAACACCACTGGCTGCTACAGATAATCTCAATTTTGGTAACCCTGAAAAACCTGAAATTATGGGACAGCTGGTTTTTGCTATTAAAGGTATAGGAGAAGCTTGTAGAATCCTTGATTTTCCTATCGTTTCAGGCAATGTTTCTCTTTACAACGAAACAAATGGGGAAGCCATTCTTCCAACCCCCACAATTGCTGGTGTAGGCCTTCTTAATGATTGGTCTAAAATGGTAACAATAAGTGGTATGCAAAATGGAGATATTCTTGTTTTAGTAGGAAATTGCGGCTCCCATTTAGGACAATCAATCTATGCACGTAACATTTTAAATATTGATGCAGGCGCCCCCCCACCTGTAGATTTACAACTTGAAAAAAAGCATGGTCAATTTGTTCGAGATGTCATACATCGTGGTTTTATTCACGCCGCCCATGACCTTTCTGACGGAGGATTAGCGATAGCACTTGCTGAAATGGTGATTAAAGCAGGTAAAGGAATCAAAGTAAAATTAAGCAATAAATCACTCCATCATGCAGAACTTTTTGGAGAAGACCAAGGACGTTATCTTTTAGCCGTCAAACCTCACTCTCTTAATAGTCTTAAAGAGCTCGCACAAATCAATACAGTTTCTTTAACAAAGCTAGGTCAAGTTGCAGGTGATGCACTTGATATAGATGGAATACTAAAACTTTCTATAGACAAACTCACAAAAGCCTATGAAAACTGGTTTCCACAATTTATGGGTGAAGAGTAAAAATTGTTTTTTCTCTTAAACAGCCTTTATAAAAAATGAACAACATAGGAGAATAATGATGGCAATGAGTGCCCATGCAATTGAAACGCTTATTCGTGAAGGCATTCCTGATGCTACAGTAAGAATTCGTGATCTTGCTGGAGATGGGGAACATTATGCTGCAGAAGTTATTTCTGAAAGTTTTCGTGGTAAAACCCGTGTTCAACAACATAAAATGGTCTATGATGCCCTTAAAGGCAATATGGGAAATGACCTTCACGCCTTAATGTTGCAAACAAATGTCCCAAAATAATCTAAAATTTCTTCTTGCATTCACACATTTAATACGATTAAAAGCAGTATGAGTATAAATTACACACTGATAAAAATCTGAAATATCGAGGGATAAAAATGACCACTGTTCATGATTTTATTGACAACGAAATTAAAACAAACGACGTCATTTTATTCATGAAAGGAACACCTGACGCTCCGCAATGCGGGTTTTCGGGACAAGTTGTTCAAATTCTTGATTATTTAGGATTGAATTATAAAGGGATTAATATCTTAACTTCTAACGAATTGCGTCAAGGGATTAAAGATTACTCAAATTGGCCAACAATTCCACAGCTTTATATCAAAGGTGAATTTATCGGAGGCTGTGATATTGTTAAAGAGATGTTTCAAAACAATGAGTTACAGGAACTTTTGAAAGAAAAAAATATTTCATGTAATCAATCATAGGTATCTTTCATTTTATTCAGACTCTTAAAAAGAGCTGTTTTCAGACGAAATTTTTATTTCAAGGATGCCATATGTCATATTCAGTCGATGAACAAACGCATAGAGATGCGATTAGAAACAAAATTGGCTATAAAGAATTTGTTATTCTTATTGCTTCGCTCATGGCTATTAACGCTATAGCTGTTGATATTATGCTGCCAGCTATGCCCGATATTTTAGACGGCTTAAATGTTCTCAATGAAAATGATCAACATTATATCATTTCGAGTTATCTTATTAGCTATGGTATTGCTCAAATATTTTTCGGTCCAATAAGCGATAGGTATGGACGACGTAAACTTATTCTTCTCGGGCTCGCTTTTTATTCATTTACGGCGATTGGCTGTGCCTTTGTAACTGATTTTTCTCTCTTACTTATTTTACGTATCTTGCAAGGTATTGGAGGGGCTGCTATGCGAGTTCTTACAGTTTCCGTCGTACGTGATCTTTACAGTGGTCGAAAAATGGCAGAAGTTATGTCTATTGTTATGATGGTTTTTCTTGTTGCACCAATGGTTGGTCCCGCAACAGGACAGATCATTTTACTTCTTGGACATTGGCAATATATTTTTATTTTCATGGCAATGATTGGTTTAGGACTGATGATTTGGATTCAACTACGCTTGCCTGAAACTCTTTATGCGCAACGCTCTCTTTCCTTTTCTTCAGTTAAACACAACTTATGGATTGTAATAACCAATCGCACAACACTTTGCTATACACTTGCAACTTCCATTATTTTAGGCTGTATCTTTACCGCCGTTAATACATCACAACAAACATATGAAGGGATCTATAATCTAGGACTTTGGTTCCCTATTGCTTTTGCAGTTGGTGCTGCATTTCAAGCTCTATCATCATTCTTTAACTCTCAACTCGTTGGACGCCTTGGAATGCGGCGTATTGCTCATACTATGCTTTTGCTCTTTTGTGCCACTTCATGCATTTGGTTTATTGGGTCCATCTTAGCAGGTGGTGTTATCCCTTTTCCTTTTTATATGACGTTATATTGTATATTAATGTTTACCTGCGGTGGTATTATGGCCAATTTCAATACACTCGCTCTTGAACCTGTAGGAGAAATAGCTGGAACAGCTTCTTCTGTATCCGGCTTTCTTCAAACATCTATCGGTGCAGGACTTAGCTTTTTTATTGCCCAACAATTCGATGAAACAACCATCCCAAACTCAGCAGGATTTTTCTTTCTGAGTCTCACTGCCATACTTCTCGTCTTATGGGCTGAACGTGGTCATCTTTTTAGGCAATATCATAGTAATCCTAACGAATAAATATTATTACGAAAGATTAATAACATCTCTCTTGAACAATAAGAAAATAAACCTATCAGACAAAATAAAACATCTCCAAATAGAACACTCTTGTGTTAAACATTCACATTGTTTGTTTAAAGGTACAGCTCTCGAAATATCAAATCATTTCACGACAGCACCCATAAATGGTATAATGTAAAAAAACAAACATACCTATTGTTGCAACAACTCTTGTCTGTGAAACGGTTTATTAAAAAATATTTTGATTCTTTTCTTCAATAGTTTTTATGAAGACGGGCTGGTCTCTCATCTCATGACAGGCAAACAAACAGTTTTGATTGGTTTAACCTAAACAAGATCGAAATAAGAGAAAAACTTACGCTTTAGGTCTTTCGTTCAATATAAAAAATAATAAATTATCTTTATAAATTAATATCTTACACAATCATAAAACCATAGGGAACTTTCCCATTTATAAAATACATTTAATTGATAAATTTTCCTGATTTTGGAAATCCTCTTGGAACCAAACGCCCGACGCCCGCACGCATTCCCATCCATTCAATGAGATCATCAGCTTGACGGTTAAAGATTCGTTCAGCTGTATCTTGCCAACTTAAGCCTTCTGATAAATTAAAAGTCTTGGCATCAACAACACCACCTTCTTTATAACGCTGTAAACGAACACCTTTACCGCGATTCATTTCTGGTATTTGTTCAATAGAAAAAATAAGCATTTTACGGTTTTCACCGACTACAGCAACATGATCACCATTTACCGGAACACAAAGCTTTACCTTATCAGGAGCTTTCACATTCATCACTTGCTTTCCTTTTCGTGTATTGGCGATCACTTCTGCAGAAGAAACAATAAAACCATTACCGTGAGATGAAACCAAGAGCAATTTTTCCTCGGCGTGATGCACAAACGCTGTGAGAACATCGTGCTCATCATCCATATCAACTAAGAGACGAATAGGTTCACCATGTCCCCGCCCTCCAGGTAAATTATTTGCACCAATAGCAAAAAACTTCCCCCCCGTACTGATCAGCACAATCTTGTCGGTCGTAAATGCTGGAAAGGCTAACTTTAAACTGTCTCCTTCTTTAAAAGAAAGTGCTTTATAATCGTTCAAGTGTCCCTTCAAAGCACGCATCCACCCCTTTTCAGAAATAACAATAGTAATCGGTTCTTTTTCGATCATTGCTTGTTGAATATCATCAAGATCATGTCTTGGTGCCTCTTCAAACGTCGTACGTCTTTTCCCCAAGAGTGTTTCAGGACCAAAAGTGTTTCGAACTTTTTTGATTTCTTCTGAAATTATTTTCCACTGTTTTATAGGAGAAGCTAATAAATTCTGTAGTTTTTCTTTTTCAACTTTCAAACTTTCAAATTCTTTACGAATTTCAAATTCCTCAAGTTTACGCAAAGAACGCAAGCGCATATTAAGAATAGCTTCAGCTTGATTTTCTGTTAATTCAAACCGATTAATCAGCTTCTTTTTCGGTTCATCCTCTTCACGAATAATCTGAATGACCTCATCGAGATTTAAATAGGCAATAAGATATCCATGAAGAATTTCCAATCGGCTATCAATTTGATCAAGCCGATAATAAGAGCGACGAATAAGCACTTCTTGACGATGTTCAAGCCATTGCTGCAAACTTTCTCGCAAAGAAAGAACATTGGGTATTTTTCCCAAAGACAAAACATTCAGATTAAGGGGAAATCTTACTTCAAAGTCAGTCAATTTAAAAAGAGACTCCATAAGGAGCTCCGGATCAACCGACCGATTTTTAGGAACAAGCACGATTCTGATATCTTCTGCTGATTCATCTTGAATATCCTCAAGCATTGGCAACCGACGTGCAAGCAACAATTCCGCAGTTTTTTCAATAAGGCGTGACTTTTGAACTTGGTAGGGAATTTCAGTTACAACGATCACGTAAGAACCACGGCTACCAGGTTCCTGATGCCAACGTGAACGCAAGCGAAAGAATCCACGCCCAACACGATAGGATTCCTCAATACTTTTTTTAGGTTCAACTAAAATTCCCCCCGTCGGAAAATCAGGACCAAGAACGAATTGATTTAATTCCTCATCATTTACATCGGGATGCGCAATCAAATGGAGCGCTGCATCACAAAGCTCAGCAACATTATGGGGTGGAATAGATGTTGCCATACCAACAGCAATACCAGAAGAACCATTTGCTAAAAGATTAGGGAAAGCTCCTGGTAAAACAACCGGCTCTTCATCTTCCTCATTATAGGTTAAACGAAAATCAATAGCATTCTCATTAATTCCTTCAAGTAACAATGCAGCCACTTCAGTCATACGTGCTTCCGTATAACGCATGGCAGCAGCATTATCACCATCAATATTACCAAAATTGCCTTGCCCATCAACCAACGGATAACGAACAGCAAAACTTTGAGCCAAGCGCACCAAGGCATCATAAATAGACGCATCCCCATGAGGATGAAATTTTCCC
This sequence comes from Bartonella sp. AA56HLJMS, assembly GCF_042197145.1. Lineage (NCBI taxonomy): Bacteria > Pseudomonadati > Pseudomonadota > Alphaproteobacteria > Hyphomicrobiales > Bartonellaceae > Bartonella > Bartonella sp. AA56HLJMS. Next base: position 25,067 of record NZ_JBHIRL010000004.1, read on the forward strand.
ATGACATCACCAACAATCCGCGCACATTTCGCATAAGACTGTCCAGGATTTAGTTTGAGAAGACGCATCGCATGAACAATCCGCCGGTGGACCGGCTTCAATCCATCACGTACATCAGGCAATGCACGGTGTGTAATCGTAGAAAGTGCATAAGCCAAATAACGTTCCTGTAAAGCAGAACGTAATTCTATTGGTTCAATATGTTCTTTATCAAAAGGTAAATTCATTTTATCAGACATAGATTAAAACAACAATTCCCACAATAATAAGAAATTATTTTATAGGATTTATTTAATGAAATCTTCTATGAGTCGACTTTTTTATTAAAAGTCAATTACATAAAAACAAACGCTGCAATTAGAACATGAACAGAAAATTATATCAATTTGAAAAATTTATACATGTCCTTCCCCCCTTGTCCTAAGTAATTTATTGAAAGCTTTGTCAAATTCGACGATAATTTAACTGCCCACAAAGAGTTATTTCATCTTTTTCTGAAATGACAAAAGCACCTTTCAAACATCATCTTTTATTATAAAGATAAATTGTATAACAACCCCATTCAGTTTTTCTACGAAAAACCAAAAAAATGTTCAAAGCTTATGAAATTTAAACTTTTCAGAGTAAGTCCATAGAATGGAAAACCACATTATTCTCATAAAAACGAAGAGACACAATTCTCTGCTACAACGTTGTAAAAACTTCAATAAAAAATAAATAATATATTGACACATAAAGATAATTCATTTTTTTCAACTAAAATGAGGCTCCCGAATATTATAGAATTCTTTCATTTCTAATTTATTCATGATCAAGCAATTGTAATTATTTCCTCACCTATCACAAGGGGAAAAGCCACTATAGAAACAAGGAATAAAAATGCCTCGTAAAGAATCAACACAATAGCGTTTTGCCTATCTAAATTTCACAAACAGTACACGCACACATCGTTGACTCTTGAAAGGCATCAAAACTTCACTCTACGTAGAAAAGATGAAAACAATCCATTATCAACTTTATGAGCTATTTTTGTGAGTAGGAGCCATACGGATTCCTAAATCACGTAATTGTGTAGGAGAAACATCAGACGGAGCGCTCATTAAAAGATCAAGCGCCTGTTGGTTCATAGGGAATAAAGCAACTTCACGCAAATTTTTAACACCTTGCAACAGCATAATAATGCGGTCAATTCCTGCAGCCATACCACCATGTGGTGGAGCCCCATAATGGAATGCACGATAAAGACCACCGAAACGATCTTTCACAACTTCCTTAGAAAGTCCTACAAGTTCAAAAACTTTAAGCATCATTTCTGGTAAATGATTACGAATTCCACCTGATGCAATTTCATAACCATTGCAAACAAGATCATATTGAAAAGCTTTAATAGTAAGAGGATCTTGACAGGCAAGGGCATTTTCTCCCCCTTGAGGCATAGAAAAAGGATTATGTCCAAAATCAATCTTTTTTTCATCTTCATTCCATTCAAAAAATGGAAAATCAACAATCCACGCCAAAGAGAAACTATCTCTATCGAGAAGATCTAATTCTTCCCCTACCCTTATGCGTGCTGCTCCGGCAAAAGATGAAAACTTTTTTGGATCGCCAGCTACAAAAAAACAGGCATCTCCACTTTCAAGCCCAAGCTGTATACGGATTGCTTCAGTCCTCTGTTCACCAATATTTTTGGCGATAGGCCCTGCTCCTTCAAATTTTCCTTCTTCTTCACGCCAGAAAATATAGCCGAGCCCTGGTTGCCCCTCGCCTTGTGCCCATACATTCATACGATCACAAAAAGCACGACTTCCACCCGTTTTAGCTGGAATAGCCCACACTTGTGCATTCTCATCATTCGCTAAAATTTGAGCAAAGACTTTGAAACCAGAATTATAAAAATGCTGAGAAACATCTTCCATAATGATCGGATTACGCAGATCAGGCTTATCAGAACCATATTTTCGCATTGCTTCATCATAAGAAATGCGAGGAAAGCTTTGTGTCACAGTCTTTCCATCTGCAAATTCTTCAAAAATAGAACGCATAATAGGTTCCATAGTTGCTAAAACATCTTCTTGCTCAACAAAACTCATTTCAACATCTAATTGATAAAATTCACCAGGAAGACGGTCGGCCCTTGGATCTTCATCTCTAAAACATGGAGCAATCTGAAAATAACGATCAAAACCTGACATCATCAACAACTGTTTATATTGCTGTGGCGCTTGCGGTAACGCATAAAATTTTCCCTGATGAACACGACTTGGAACCAAAAAATCACGTGCGCCTTCCGGCGATGAAGCTGTCAAAAGTGGCGTCGTAAATTCCGTAAAACCATTATTTTGCATAGCTCGTCTCATAGCCGCAATAATTTCAGTCCGACGCATGATATTTTTGTGCATAGTCTCCCGACGCAAATCAAGAAAACGATATTTTAATCGAATATCTTCTGGATAATCAGGCTCACCAAAAACCGGTAAAGGAAGCTCATCAGATTTTGAAAGAATTTCTACCTCTTGTGCAAAAATTTCAATCTCACCTGTTGGAAGCGTTGCATTAATAACCTCATCAGAACGAGCACATACCTCCCCATCCACACGAATAACCCATTCAGAACGCACTTTTTCAATAACTTTAAAAGCTGGTGAAGCAGGGTCAGCAACAATTTGTGTGATTCCAAAATGATCACGTAAATCCACAAAAAGAATCCCTCCATGATCACGAACACGATGAACCCACCCCGAAAGACGAACTTGTGTTCCTACATCACATCTACGGAGAGCCGCACAATGATGACTGCGATAACGATGCATGTTTTTTGCCTTTGATTATAATATTCACATGCGCTACAAACGCTTTTTAATAACCATTTGTCAAGATATGAGAATAAAAACTCAAAAATAAAGTCAACAAAGGACAAATTTAATTTATCGAATTATAATAAAATGATGAATCTTATTACACAAACAACAGATCTTGAAATTGCACTTAACGCTCTACGTACCTCTGATTTTGTAACAGTCGATACTGAGTTTATCCGCGAAACAACTTTTTGGCCTCAACTGTGTTTAATACAGCTCGCCTCACCAGATGTTACAGTTTTGATTGATCCCATAGCACCAGATATTGATTTACAACCATTTTTTGACCTTATGGTCGATAAAAAAGTTGTAAAAGTTTTTCATGCTGCGCGCCAAGATATTGAAACAATTTATCACCTTGGAGGTGTTATTCCTTCCCCTCTCTTTGATACGCAAATAGCAGGATCCATTTGTGGATTTGGTGATTCTATCTCCTATGATCAAATTGTACAACGCTGTACAGGGCATCATCTTGATAAATCCTCCCGCTTTACAGACTGGAGTTACCGCCCTTTGTCTGAAAAACAACTGCTCTATGCACTTTCCGATGTAACTTACTTAAGAGATGTTTACTTGTTATTGAAAAAAAGGTTAGAGAAAAATCAACGAGCTCACTGGATGGATGATGAAATAACAATCCTTTTAAATCCTAAAACCTATGATATGCCAGAAGATGAAGCATGGAAAAAAGTGAAAGGAAAAATTAAAAAGCCACGTGAACTTGCTGTATTACAAAAGATAGCAGCTTGGCGGGAACGTGAAGCACGAAAATACAATATGCCACGTCGTCATATCATAAAAGATGAATGTCTTATAGAAATAGCAACCCAACAACCAAAAGATGAATCTGCATTAAAACGGTTGCGCAGTCTTAATAAGAACTGGGATAAACTCTCAATTGCTCAATCATTAATCAAAGCTGTCCACGAAGGATTAGAGGTGGATCTTTCTACTTTACCCCCCATTCCTAAACATAATCCACTCAATGATACGACAGCCGCTGTTATCGATCTGCTCAAAGTGTTATTAAAAATTGTTGCAAATGAAAACAGCATTGCCCCTAAAATTATTGCAACATCTAATGATTTAGAAAAAATTGCCAATGGAGGAATAAAGAAAAATATTCCCGCTATGAATGGCTGGCGCTATGAAATATTTGGTAAAAAAGCCGAACAACTGCTAAAGGGCCAGATAGGGTTTTACTTTAACGATGGAAAAATAAGCACAAAACAGCTTTAATTTACATTTTCATTTTGAAAAATCCATTACGCTACTCATTATCTACATCAATTGGTATGCCCTATAGGCCAACGCAAACAGGATAAATAAAGCCTACTTCTGACAAAGTTAAAAAATTAAATAGTAAACTCTTATTAAAATGATAGCTAAATCTTTATCAGGTCAATTAAATAGAAATCCCATTAAAAATAATCTAAAAAAACAGACAGTTCCTTATTTAAAAGTTTTGAAAAAAAAAGTTCTGATAATAAAAGCGCATTCATTACAAAAATAGCAGCCTAGAAATAGGAACAAACAAAGATATAATGCCTCACGTCACCATATCGTATTAAAAACTACCAAGATTGCAATCTAACAATCAAAAACGAGCCAGCATAACAACTAAAATACCTAACAAAAGCAATATATTGATTTCTAACGATAATCTAGCGTTATTTATATTGAATTAGACCTCCGAATATCGTAAGATTCTCTCATTCCATCTCAATAAGACTCATAAAGTTTCACATAAGAAATTATATGATAAAGCGCTGTTTTTTATAAATTAAACACCTTTCAAAGGATTCGAAAATCATGGTTAATAAATAGTTGTGATTTATTTCTATTTTTTATAGTGAAAGGATTTTATAATGACTGAAATGATATTCTTTTGACAGACCGTGAAAGTGCAAAACTGTTTCATATGAGTATTTCAACATTCCAGCGTCATGTAACCAATGGATCTCTCCCAAAATCTTTAAAACTTGTTTTTTATCGCGTTGGTTACAATCGTAATCTTATCAAGATAATCGAGCAAGCTAAACAGAAACGTTATAACGACGCAGCATAAAAAGAAAACCTTTTCACGTAAAAATGGACAAAACTTTTCATTTTCACATGAAGCTTATGAAGTGAAAAATCCATCCTGTGATGCAAGTAACAGAATAAAAAATTATGTTTTCTTTTATGAATGCTCAGGCATTACAAATGCTTTGCGTGGTGTCTAGCATGGGCGTTATGGAATAAGTCCTATTGTCCAGCTCATGATGATAGGCTACCTAGTTTATCCCTCGTCAATGGCCCTATTATTAAGACATAAAACACGAATAAATTAGGAAAAAAATCAAAAAATTTCAAAAGCGAGAGGTTGTTTTATTATTTTTGATAACTTCTGTAATCGTCCAAGAGGACGTTCTCCTAATAACCCAGCGTAATTCTTTGGGATCTGCAGGATAATATGATCTGCTTTTTTATGCCACAATAAATGAGGTAAAATTCCTGCAACAGAAGCACTAAAAAGATGAGCAATACGCATAGTTTCGCCAAGAATACGTGCTTTTTCAATTATATTTTGAGTTGCTAATTGAAAAATGGGAAGAGATTCTTTATCAACCAATAAACTCGTATTGCGAAAAAAAACAGCAAGTGCCGCATAAAGGCGCCCTTCATGAGAAATTCCTGGATAAGATCCTAAAGCTATTTGATTTGCTGCTTCATTGCCTCGATAATCTGGATGTATACGCCAACCAATATCCGCAAGAAGACAAGCGGCTTGACGATAACGGCATTCATTTTCGGTTTCTGAAATTCCAAAAACTTCAAAAGCATTCGTCGTAAAATCAATGAGTTCTTCTGCTTGTTTTGGTGAACGTGCCCGTAAAATAGCCATTTCTGTGCATGCTGCAATGAGAGGATCTGAAAGCCGAATCGCCTGCGGCAAACGTGAATAAAGAAAACCTTCACGAACGCCAGCACCAGAAAAGATTATCTTTTCAAACTCCATACACTGAATGAGTTCAATAAGAACTATTGCCCCATAAGATAAAAGTTTTCGACGATTCTGAGAAACCGCTGCAATCCCTCTCATATTATCAATATTGCCACGTGCTACAAGACGTAAAAAGTTCTCCATTTCAACGGCATCAACTTCATAGCCATGCATAACAGGGAGCCGATAGTGTTTCATTGCCATATGGAGTTTTGCCAAATTACGCCATGTCCCCCCTACTGCATAAAAATAACGTGCTATACCTTTACGAGCACGAACAACAGACGATTTATAAAATTGCTCATGTACAATTTTTGTAGCTACAGCACTATCATTATTTGACATATACTGTAGCCTTAAACCACCCAATGGGAGCGTTATCCCTTCACCAACATCAGAATGATCAATATCAATCAGCTCAAGACTTCCACCACCAAGATCCCCAGAAATACCTTTTGGTTGATAAAAAGTAGACACAACTCCATATGCTGAATACATAGCTTCTTCACTTCCTGAAAGAAGATATATTTTATTTTGCAAAATATCTTCAGCATGCTGAATAAATGCTACGCCATTCTGTGCATCTCGTGCTGCTGCTGTTGCTAAAGTATAGACCTCATCTGCCCCAATCTGTCGACAAAGCGTACGAAACCGTTTCAGTGTTTGCAACGCCATTTTCATCGATTTTTCTTCTAAAAATCCTGTTTTCGCCACACCATGACCGAGACCACAAAGAATCTTTTCATTAAATAAAACTGTTGGTGATCGAACAAGCCCCTCATAAATAACCAACCGAACAGAATTTGAGCCAATGTCAATAACAGCAACAGGCTTACGCCCTTTTAACCGACCTTGAGCATCTCTATATGTCATTGGATTTTAGTCTTTATGTATTTCGGCTTGTTGCCGATGCAACGCAACCAAGCGCGAAACAGAAGACTCAAAAGACTCATTTTCCCCCGCAAAACTTGTATTGGCCATAAAATACTCCTGCGCATTAAATAGACTTTCACCTATCTGCGGTGTAATACGTTTTGATGTTCCATCCTTAAGTATATCAAAGCTTTGTTGATTATCAATGATATTAGCTAACATAATCTGTAAAAGAATTTTTTGACGCACTATTTTATTAAAAACCGGAACCAATATTTCAATACGATAGTCCAAATTACGAGGCATCATATCAGCAGAGCCTAAGTAAACGAGTGCATTTTCATTAGGCAAATCTTGACCATTCCCAAAACAAAAAATGCGACTATGTTCAAGAAAACGCCCGACAATTGATTTTACACGAATATTATCCGAAATTCCTAGAATACCAGGACGTAAACAACATATCCCCCGCACAACCAAATCAATTTGCACCCCTGCTTGACTGGCACGATATAAAGCATCAATAATTTCAGGATCAACCAATGCATTAACTTTCATCCAAATAGCAGCAAACCTTCCCTGTTGTGCATGAACAATTTCTCCCTCAATATGCTCTAAGATACGACCACGCAGTGTTAAGGGTGAAAAAGCAATCTTCATTGTTTCATTTGGACGCTCGTATTGCGCAATATAATTGAATAATAACGCAACATCATGAGCGATATCATCATCCGTGGAAAAAAAAGAAAGATCGGTATAAGTTTTAGCATTAATGGGATGATAATTTCCTGTTCCAAGATGAACATAAGAGCGAAGACGTTTTCCCTCACGTCTCACAACTAATGACATCTTAGCATGCGTTTTTAATGCAATAAAACCAAAAATAACTTGAACCCCAGCACATTCAAGATCCCGGGCCCAACGAATATTTGCTTCCTCATCAAAACGTGCTTTAAGTTCTACCAAAGCAGTCACAGACTTTCCCTGTTCAGCTGCTTCAATCAAAGCGCCAACAATTGGACTATCATTTGATGTACGATAAAGTGTTTGTTTTATTTCTACAACATCAGGATCGCAAGCAGCTTGACGTAAAAATTGGACAACAACATCAAATGTCTCATAAGGGTGATGAATCACAATATCATTTTCACGAATAGCCGCAAAACAATCCCCATGATGTTCACGAATACATTCTGGAACACGAGAAATATAAGGAATAAATTTAAGATCATCGCGGGGAATAGAAACAATTTCTGATACCGTATTAAGCGCTAAAAATCCGTCAAGGACATTAATACAATTATCAGGAACAGCGAGACTATTCGCTATAAATTGGCGTAAACTCTCTGGCATTTTTGCGTCAAACTCAACTCGAATAACCTGCCCACGGCGCCGCCTTTTTAGAGCAGTTTCAAAAAAATGAACAAGATCCTCAGCTTCTTCTTCTACTTCAATATCGCTATCTCGGATTATTCTAAATGTACCAATTCCTTTAACCTCATAGTTAGGAAATACATGTTTAATAAAAAGGCAAATAACATCTTCAGATGCAATAAAACGAAAATGATTACCTTCTTGAGGAAGAAGAACGAAACGCCTTAAAAGCATTGAAATAGACAACAATACTGTGTGTGAATTCTGATCAGTTTCTCCAGACAATTGAAGCCCAATAGAAAGCCCTAAATTAGGAATAAACGGAAAAGGATGAGTAGAATCAACAGGTAAAGGTTTTAAAACAGGAAAAATTGTCTCAAGAAAATATTTTTCAAGCCATGATTTTTCAATTTCTGAAAGATCATCAGAACAAATAATTTCAATATCATTCTTTTTTAATTCATCACGTAAAACATTCAATTCTCGTAGTTGGTGAGCCTGCAGCTTTGAAATCTCAGCTAATACAATATCAAGTTGTTCCTGTGGAGTGTGCCCATCTGCACTGCACGCTGTAACGCGAGCACGAATTTGAGCTGCTAGTCCTGCAACACGAACCATAAAAAACTCATCAAGATTTGCAGCTGAAATAGAAAGAAATTGTAGACGTTCTAATAAAGGATGTTTCGAATTAGCCGCTTCCATCAAAACACGATTATTAAATTGTAGCCATGAAAACTCTCGATTAATAAACCGTACCGGATTTTTCATTGTTATATTCGATATAGAAATTTTATTTACCACCCTCTGTTCCATATATCCTAAATAATTTTCTTTTATATTTTCTAAAATCCTTGACGAAATATCTCACATAACATTTGATTATGTTATCATCATAATAATATATCAATGCCTAACTTCCCTCATCATTTTTCCATTTAATATTTAAAAATACTTGGAATTATTGCTATGCGCAAAGCACTAAAAGTAAGACAACTATTCTAATATAGCATAAAAGAGTAAAAATTTGTCTTAAAAAGCAGCTTGCATTATTATACGCTTTATTACAAACTCACGCCTATAAAATAGAAGAGCCCAATCATAGCTGATGAGAAAATTTATTCTGGAGTTTGTACGCCATGGCTGATCACAACATTCCTCATTTTCAAAATGACCTTGGATATAAAACAATCGAAATTGGTGTGAAAGAATTTATGTGTGTAGGCGCTACACAACCATTCGATCATCCTCATATCTTTATCGATATGGGAGCAGCAGATGAGAAAATTTGCCCTTACTGCTCAACCCTTTATCGTTATGTTCCCTCGCTATCATACGATCAAACAAACCCAACAGGATGCTTATATCATCCAGAAAAGCTATTATAATTGCGTTTTTTGGCTTTCTTAATAACCCCTCTTTTAATTCTGCTTGTTTAATATGAAATCATTTGTGGAACAATCACCCATCATCGTTGGAGGAGGAATTGCTGGTTTAAGCACTGCTTTAGCACTCGCTCATAAAGGAATTGCAAGCACCATTATCGAAAAGTGTAAGCAACTTGAAACGATAGGCGCTGGTATTCAACTGACACCAAATGCAACATCTATTCTTGCTCGCTGGAAACTTCTTAACAAACTCACTGAAGTCGCGACAATCCCATATTTTTTTGAGTTAAAAGATGGATTATCTTTAAAAATACATCTACGGGCTCATCTTATTAATCTAACAGAAAAATATTGGAAAGCCCCTTATATGACGATTCACCGCGCGGCTTTACAAAAAATTTTATATAATGCAGTGATTGAAAATCCTTTGATCAAATACAAAGCAGGCGAAACGATTGTATCTTCTACCCAATCGGCAACCAACATTAAAATCACGACAATAAAAATAGATACGGCAACAGAACAGCTTTATTCAACGCCCCTCCTGATCGGATGTGATGGCGTTTGGTCAACATTACGGCAACAATCTCCTTTTCATGAAAAAGCAAATTTTAGTGGCTTTATTGCTTGGCGTGCAACAACAACATCTGATAATCTTCCTCAAAACTTTCGTTCTTCATTGCAAAATATGAAGACAATTACGGCTTGGATGGGACCCAAAAATCATCTTGTTGTCTACCCTATTCAATCGTCAGAAAAAATTTTTAATTTTGTCGCCATTACGCATGGAGAAAATTCAAAAGAAGGATGGGCCCATAAAGGAGATAAAGAAAAACTCAAATCTCTTTTTAAAGATTGGAATTCAAAAATCTTACAAATCTTCGATCATATTGATGAATGGAGTTATTGGCCACTTTTTCAAATGAAACAAAATCGTTTTATCGGTTTAGAGAGACAAGTATTTGTTGGCGATTGCGCACATGCTGCCTTACCTTTTGCAGCACAAGGCGCCGCTATGGCAATCGAAGATGCCGCCACATTAGCAAAAGCACTTTCATTGAAAGATTTTTCATTAACGAAAGCACTTTCGCTTTACGAAACAACACGCACCCCGCGTATTGTAGCAGTAAAAAAACGCGGAGATTTCAATAGATTAGCCTATCACGCAACCGGTCCCATAGCAATTGCACGCAATCTCATGATGAAAATTCGTACACCAGAGAGCATTATGTCAGATCTCAATTGGCTTTACATGTATGATGCGATGAATTCTATAAAAAATAATGATAAAAACTTATAAAATTCTTCCGGCACTTTGAATATTACGAAAGAACGAGATTTTTTTAATTTTATGACACTAAAAAATATCATAATTTACTCTAATAAAAGCAATACTTTTCGAAACCTACAATCTAATTTTAAAAGCTTAATTTTTAGCTCTCCTAAAAGCAAAAACACCACTCAAAATCAGCTCCCATCTTTAATCTTTCTTTAACTCAATTCTACATCAACAACACCCTGAATTAATTTCATAGCATTTGCGACATGTGAATTTACCTTATATCGCTTAGGAAGCGCAATTTCGACTTCTCGCAATCCATCCTCTTGAATTAAAATAAGCCCAACCTCTCCATTCCCCCCAAGATTTAAATTTTGTTCAATTTGTGGAAGCATATCAACTGTTTTTATAAAGAGACGCATCATTTTATGCTGTTGTAATGATTCATTTTCCAAAGACTGAATTGTTTCAATTCGCAAACTAACTCCTTCAGAACGATTTTCTGCGCTCACCGTAATAATAAAAGATTTTCCGGGTTCTAGCATCTCTTCATAATCCGAGAGTGCCTCAGAAAAGAGAACTGCTTCATATTGTCCACTTGTATCAGAAAAATGAATAATTCCCATTTTTTTACCAGATTTTGTTTTGCGCACGTTTTTTGCCACAACAGTTCCAGCAAGCCGTGCAGCCGTTGCTCCCCCTTTAACGGCATTGGCAAAATTACCCCAAGTCTGAATACGTTTTTTGTTCAGAATAGCTTGATACTCCTCCAAAGGATGCGCAGAAAAGTAAAAACCTATAGCTTGAAATTCTCGATAAAGTTTCTCAGCCGGCAACCAAGGGGTTGTTTGCGATAAAATCAATGGTTCTTTTAATCCGCCTGCCATTCCAAATATATCAACCTGCCCGCTAGAATTGTCATCGAGAATACGAAGTGCACGCGCATGAAGGGTTCCAAGATTGGCTAATAAAACCTCACGTGCAATGTTAAAACAATCAAAAGCACCAGCACAAACTAAACTTTCCATCGCACGCTTATTAACAATACGAGGATCAACACGCGCACAAAAATCTTCCAAATCCTTAAAAATCTTACTCCCACGACAAGAAACAATATGATCTACAACAGTTTCTCCCACACCTTTAATGGCAGCAAGAGAATAATAAATACAATTATCACCAACCTCAAAAACACGATGAGATGTTTGTATAGAAGGTGCAATAACTTCAATACCCAACCTTAATGCTTCACGCCGAAAATCATTGAGCTTATCTGTATTCGTCATATCATATGTCATTGAAGCAGCTAAAAACTCAACGGGATAGTTTGCTTTCATATAAGCCGTTTGGTAAGAAACAATTGCATAAGCAGCAGCGTGCGATTTATTAAAACCATAATCGGCAAATTTTGCTAAAAGATCAAAGATAATATCAGCTTGATCTTTATCCACGCCACCTGCAACAGCTCCATTGACAAAACGCGTACGCTGTTTTTGCATTTCAGCATGAATTTTTTTCCCCATAGCACGACGTAGTAAATCAGCTTCTCCAAGCGAATAGCCAGCAAGAACCTGAGCAATCTGCATCACCTGTTCTTGATAGACAATAACACCTTGTGTTTCTTTGATCAGATGATCTATCTTAGGATGAATAGAAGCAATTTCCTCTTCCCCATGTTTGCGTGCATTATAGGTTGGAATATTCTCCATTGGACCTGGACGATAAAGTGCAACCAGCGCAATAATATCTTCAATACGGTCTGGCTTCATTCCAATCAACGCCTTGCGCATACCAGAACTTTCCACCTGAAACACGCCAACCGTTTCACCACGTGCCATCATAGCGTAGGTTGCTTCATCATTCAGAGGAATATTTGATAAATCTATTTTAATCCCCTTTCTGGCAACAAAATCGACTGCCATTTTCAAAACAGTAAGCGTTTTTAATCCAAGAAAATCAAATTTTACCAGCCCCGCTTGTTCAACATATTTCATGTTAAATTGTGTAACAGGCATATCAGAACGAGGATCACGATACATCGGGACAAGCTCCCAAAGTGGACGATCTCCGATAACAATCCCAGCAGCATGAGTTGAAGCATGACGATAAAGTCCCTCCAACTGAAGCGCTATATCTAATGCGCGTCCAACAACGGGATCTTTTTTCTTTTCTTCTTCAAATTTAGGTTCATCCTTAATAGCATCTGCTAATTCTACCTGACTTCCTGGGGTGGCAGGAATTAATTTTGTAAGATAATCCACCTGACGATAAGGAACTTCTAAAACACGCCCCACATCACGCAAAACTGCACGTGCCTGTAACTTACCAAAGGTAATAATTTGAGCAACTTGATCACGTCCATATTTTTTTTGAACATATTGAATAACTTCTTCGCGCCGCTCTTGACAAAAGTCGATATCAAAATCTGGCATCGAAACACGATCTGGATTCAGAAAACGTTCAAAGAGAAGAGAAAACCGCAAGGGATCCACATCAGTAATCGTCAATGCATAAGCAACAAGTGAACCAGCACCAGAACCCCGGCCTGGTCCAACGGGAATGTCATGAACCTTTGCCCATTTTATGAAATCTGAAACGATAAGAAAATATCCAGAAAATTGCATACGCGTAATAACTGAAATTTCATAATCAAGCCGCTGTTCATAATCTGCAATCGTATACCCTTCAGCCAACCCTATTGTTTCAAGCCGAATCTTCAAACCATCTTTAGCCTGATTTAATAACTCACTATCTTCTATTTCTAAAGTAGTTTCTGAATTAACAGATTGTTCTATAAAACGAGGCAATATCGGTTTTCGAAGAGGCGAGGCAATATGACAACGCAATGCAATTTCAACACTATTTTCCAAAGCTTCTGGAAGATCAGAAAACAGTGTAACCATTTCATCTTGTGACTTCAAATAATGATCTGGTGTCACACGTTTGCGATCTGGATTAGAGACAATTTGTCCTTCTGAAACAGCCATCAGCGCATCATGCGCTTCATACCCTTCTCTTTGCAGAAAAAAAGCTTCATTCGTTGCTACAAGAGGAATTTCATGCGCATAAGCCAATTCAATAAGATCAGCTTCTACTCTCCGGTCATAAGAGCCATGCCGTTGTAACTCCACATAAAGACGATCAGCAAAAGATTTTTTCAAATAAATTAAGCGCTCAACAGCATGTTCTTTTTTCTCTTCTGCCAAAGAAAGATTAATAGGTCCTCCCTTTCCACCCGTTAAAGCGATTATGCCTTCACTGTGTTCTGACAACCAATCAGCTTTAATATGAGGAGGATCAGTATCACACTTATCAAGATAAGCACGGCTCACAAGACGAACCAAATGAGCATAACCGGTTTCGCTAGCAGCCAAAAGAACAATAGAGCAGAAATCAGAAGCATTACGCCATTTAGCCAAATGTGAATGATCATTTTCATCACAAAAATCAACAGTAAGCTGACAACCAATAATAGGTTGGACCCCATGAGAAAGACAATGCTGTGAAAATTCCAAAGCACCAAATAAATTATTGGTATCGGTAATAGCAACCGCTGGTGCATGATCTGAAATCGTCTGTTGAATAATTTGGGGGATTTTTAAAGCCCCTTCGAGCAAGGAATAAGCTGAATGCACTCTCAAATGAATAAAGCGAGGAAGAGAATTTTTGTTCTCTTGCATTTGCATTTTAGTTTTTACCACTCTCACAATTTCCCATTACAAAATAAATGCTAAACAGCACCCCTTATAAAAGAAAAAATTCTGTTTATCATCAAACTTTAAAGCTATAAATTCATCATCCTACATAGGAGCAATATCCCAATTTTATTAATATTTATAAGAGAGTTCTATCAAGAAAATGCTTCTATTCACAGCAAATAAACACCTAAAATAAAAAGAAAAACAATATACCTCATCTAAGCACTTTAATTTTTGACCATTTAATTGTATTTTTCTTTAAATATTAATTTCTCTTCCTAAAGTTCAATGTGTAAATAAAGCAACCTCCTCTTTATGACTTTATCCCCAAAAAGCTCTTCTAAAGGTCTAGAAAAAACAAAAAGGGCAGGTTAAATTTGCTCATGCCTCCAAGTCTTCTTACCCCACTTTTTAATTCTATCCGAACTCTTTCTGGTATTACACCTAAAGTCTATGGTTTATTGACCAAACTCTTAGATGTTAATCCCACACAACGCGAAGCAACCCTTATTGACCTTCTTCAATTAATGCCCCATTCCGTTATAGACCGCAGAATGCGTCCCAGCATTGCTTGTGCAAAAGAAGGAGATACTATTACGCTTGAAATTGTCATCGATCAACATCAACCACCCCCACGTAGTCATAACCGAATTCCCTATCGTGTTATTGCCCATGATCAAACAGGAAAAATAAATTTAGTCTTTTTTCATGCTCAACCTCTTTGGCTAAAAAAACAACTTCCCGAAGGAAAAAAAGTCATTATATCAGGAAAAGTTGAATGGTTTAATGGACAGCTTTCAATGGCGCATCCAGACTATATTGCCCCAAGCGAACAATCAAATCAGATACCTCTCATCGAACCGATTTATCCATCTACTGCAGGACTAGCGGCCAAGACACTAAGACGCGCCATACAAAACGCTCTTGATTTTATTCCTCTTCTACCGGAATGGATAGATGAAAATGTAAAAAAGCAGCAAAATTTTCCTTCTTTTTCTGTTGCTTTACGCCGTATCCATGCGCCCATTAACCCCGATGATCTATCCTTAGAAAGTACAGCACGCAAACGCCTTGCCTATGATGAATTGTTTGCTTGTCAATTGGCGCTAGGACTCGTGCGTTTGAAAACTAAATCTCTTGTTGGCACTTCTCGACCAGCAACAGGAATTTATACTAACAAATTGCTCAATATCCTCCCCTTTCAACTCACAACCGGACAAAAAAAAGCAGTAGAAGATATCGCAAATGATCTTGCTTCACCAGAACCGATGCTAAGACTACTTCAAGGTGATGTAGGCGCAGGAAAAACTGTTGTTGCATTGATGGCAATGGCACAAATTGCTGAAAATTCAGGACAATCAGCTTTAATGGCACCAACTGAAGTGCTTGCTAGGCAACATTTTGCCACCATCGCTCCTCTTGCCGAAAAGGTCGGATTACAAACAACCCTTTTAACAGGACGAGAAAAAGGAAAATTGCGGACAAATATCGTGAATGATATTCTGTCAGGTCAAGTTTCTATTGTCATCGGAACTCATGCTCTCATACAAAACAGCGTTACTTATAATAATCTCGCTTTAACCATTATCGATGAACAACACCGTTTTGGTGTCCATCAACGTATCGCTCTTACAGAAAAAGGCAATAAAGCTGATATGCTGGTTATGACCGCCACGCCCATTCCGCGCACACTTGTCTTAACAGCTTTTGGTGATATGGATGTCTCTAAAATTACCGAAAAACCAATGGGACGACAACCCATTACAACAGCAACGCTTTCTTTGAAACGTCTTCATGAGCTTATAGCGAGAATCGCAATTGCATTAGAAAAAGGAGAAAAGCTCTATTGGATTTGTCCTTTAGTAGAGGAATCGACAGCTCTTGATCTCACTTCAATTGAAAACCGCTTTGCATTTCTCCATGAGCGCTTTGGAGCACACGTTGGTATGATCCATGGAAAAATGTCTACAGCAGAAAAAGAAGCCGCTATGGCATCTTTTAAATGTGGAAATACACGTATTTTAGTTGCAACCACAGTCATTGAAGTGGGAGTAGATATTCCAGATGCTTCGATCATTATCATCGAACACGCGGAACATTTTGGCCTTTCACAATTGCACCAATTACGTGGACGTGTAGGACGAGGCGATAAAAAGTCTTCCTGCATTTTGCTCTATAAAGATCCACTGACTAAAACAGCAGCAACACGCCTTAATATTATCCGCAATACAGAAGATGGTTTTGAAATCGCTGAAGAAGATTGGCGCCTACGAGGCGAAGGAGAGCTTTTAGGTACAAAACAATCTGGAGTCCCTGAATTTCATATAGCAAACCTTGCAGTTCATAGCGATCTTTTGTCAATGGCAAGAAAAGATGCTCGTTTATTTTTACAACGCGATCCTCATCTTTCTTCTGAGCAAGGACAAGCTTTACGGTTGCTCCTTTATCTTTTCGGACACAACGATGCTGCACGCCTCTTACGAGCAGGATAACAAAAACCCTCTAATAAAAAACTTAAATACCTCTCTGTTCAAATATGATTTTCTCTTAGAATTACCCATTAATGATCTACGCAGTCTCTTACCATCTTTATGCTTCATGAACGAATAACAAATCAACTGCATTAAAACAGTAGAAGCAATATTGCGTCTTTTTTTACCATTATATTCACATAACTGATCTATTTTTTGATAGGTAAGAAAATATTTTTCGTTTTATCGTAAAGGATTTAGGAATAAAAAACCTTTCTTCAGTATTCTCGTTCAACAGAGAAAAATGAAAAAATAAGTTTCATTATAAATCAATTTCTTACACTTGATTATTCTCCAAAAGATTCAGAAATATACTTTTATTCAACCGTGACTGATTTTGCTAAATTACGGGGTTGATCAACATCTGTTCCTAATAAAACAGCCGTATGATAAGCGATTAACTGAACAGGGAGTGCATAAATAATAGGAGAAATAAATTCTGGAACATCTGGCAAAGTGATCGTTGATAAAGTCTTAAGACAAGCTACTTCTGCTCCCTTTTTATCGGTTATTAAAATAATACGACCATTACGCGCTACCACTTCTTGCATATTAGAAAAAGTTTTTTCAAACCACCGATCATAAGGTGCAACAACAATAACGGGTATTGTCTCATCCACCAGAGCAATTGGTCCATGCTTTAATTCACCTGCCGCATAACCTTCAGCATGAATATAAGAAAGCTCTTTCAGTTTAAGAGCTCCCTCCAAAGCAATCGGATAAGAAGTTCCACGTCCCAGATAAAGAACACTTTTTGCATTCACCAAATCACGACAAATACATTCAATTTTTCTCTCTAATTTTAAGACCTCATTTAAAATACGTGGAACTTCTGCCAACTGTTGAACCAGTTGCTTTTCTATTTGAGCCGAGAGATAGCCACGTTGTTTAGCCGCACTAAGAGCGAGTGAAGCAAGCGTTGCCAATTGACAGGTAAAAGCTTTTGTTGAAGCAACACCTATTTCCGGTCCAGCAAGTGTTGGGAGAATAAAATCAGCCTCCCTTGCCATTGTTGATTGCTCTACATTCACAATTGTTGCTGTTTTTACACCCCGCTCACGACAATAACGCAAAGAAGCCAATGTATCAGCTGTCTCACCAGATTGAGAAACAAACAGCGATAACACATCAGACGTTATAGGAGGTTCACGATAACGAAACTCCGAAGCAACATCATTATCAACACTTAAAGCGGCAAATTTCTCAAACCAATAGCGCGCAACTAAGGTTGAATAATATGCCGTTCCACAACTCGCAAAAAGAAGCCGATGAATATTTTTCCAATCAATCAAATTCTTAAGCGGTCGAACGACATAATTTCCAAGATCAAGATAATGTGCCAAATTATGAGAAATCACTTCAGGTTGTTCAAACATTTCCTTGTGCATAAAATGACGATGATTACCCTTAGAAATCAATAAAGCCCCTTCAAGTAATGTCGTCACAGGACGTTTGACCGGTTGGTTATTAGCATCATAAATTGTAACACCTTCCCGTGTGAGAACAGCCCAATCCCCATCTTCCATATAGCTAATATAATCAACGAATGGTGCCAAAGCTATGGCATCTGACCCCACAAAAAATTCATCTTTTCCATAACCAATTGCCAGAGGTGGACCAGAACAAGCCGCAATCATAAGGTTATCTTCACCTTCGAAAATAAGAGCAATAGCAAAAGCCCCCTGCAGCCTTTTCCAACTGGTACGTATGGCTTCTTGCGGAGAAAGACCATCTTTTAATGCACGCGTTATTAAATGTGCAATAACTTCCGTATCCGTCTCTGTTTCAAAGATACAACCATCCTCTATGAGTTCCTTTTGCAGTTCTACAAAATTTTCAATAATACCATTATGAACAATCGCAAGCTTTTCAGTCACATGGGGATGCGCATTGCGTTCAACAGCAATTCCATGCGTAGCCCAACGGGTATGACCAATCCCTAAACTTCCCTCCAGAGGTGTTTTTTTTAATTTTTCTTCTAAATGAACAAGCTTCCCCTCAGCACGTACACGATAAAGATGCCCATTATGGACCGTTGCCACCCCAGATGAATCATACCCTCTATATTCAAGACGTTTTAACCCCTCAACCAAAGAGGACGTAACACACCTCTTTCCAAGAACTCCAATAATTCCACACATTAAAAAGCTCCAACCCACATCTTAAGATTCAAATTTTACAAAACAATCCAACAGCCTTTATTTAAAACTATAAATAATAAAAATAATTCAAACATGGAATACGGCAATCTTTAAGAATAAATCTTCCATCCATCGTTAGATTAACACGAAACAAAAGAATAAGCTGAAAATAATCATTTTTTCTGTTTGTTTTCTAACAAACGCTCTCGAAATTTTGTCGCATAGCCCTCTTTTATAACCTGTCGTGCACGCCCAAAAGCCATACTGTTCATAGGAATATTTTCAGTAATAACACTTCCTGAAGCAACATAAGAGCCATCCCCTATTACCAATGGGGAAACAAGTGCCGTATTAGACCCAACAAAAGCATGATCACCAATCATGGTTTTATATTTGTTAAATCCATCATAATTGCAAGTAATCGTACCGGCTCCAATATTGGTATGTGCACCAATTTCGGCATCACCAATATAACTTAAATGATTGATTTTAGAAGATTCTCCTACCTTAGCTTGTTTGACTTCACAAAAATTTCCAATCTTTACGGACTTAGCCAACTCTGTTCCAGGACGCAAACGTGCATAGGGACCAATCTGTGCATCTCTACCAACCACAGCACCTTCGAGATAACTAAATGCATGAATAACCGCACCAGATTGTACTTTTACGTTTAACCCAAAATAAACATTTGGTTCTATCACCACCCCTGGTGCAATTTCTGTATCATAAGAAAAATAGAGTGTTTCTGGCTTTAAGAGTGTAACACCCGATAACATTAAATCGCGCGCTTTACGTTTTTGCCACAAAGAATCAGCCTCAGAAAGCTCAAAACCGTTGTTAATTCCTACAATATCTTCAAAAGGAACTTCAACAACACGCACATCTAATCCTTCGCGTGTTGCAAGAGAAGCAATATCTGTTAAGTAATATTCTTTTTTCACATTATTATTACCAACTTTCTCTAAAAGAGAAAGTGCATGTTTTCCACGCATAGCGAGTATTCCACCGTTACAAAAAGAAATCTTTTTTTCTTCATCGCTAGCGTCTTTTTCTTCTACAATTGCAATCAATTGACCATTTTTCTCGAGAAGACGTCCATAACCTGTTGGATGTTTGGTATGAAAACCTGCAAAAACAACATCTGCTCCATCAGCAAGCTGTGCACGCATTTGGTGCAATGAATCTTGCTGAATGAGAGGAGTATCCCCAAAAACAATGAGCACATCATCCACCTCCTTTTGCAAAGCTAAACGAGCAGACAAAACAGCATGGGCAGTTCCTAAACGCTCTTTTTGTTCAAAAATCATTACATCTTTTACAAATGACTGAACAACGTGCATAACCTCCTTAGCACCATATCCCACAACAACCGCTAATTGTGAAGAGCCTGCCAATTCTATTTGTTTTAGAACATGGCATATAAGAGGCAATCCAGCAATTTTATGAAGTACCTTAGGCAGAGACGATTTCATGCGCGTCCCCTCACCTGCGGCAAGAACAATAGAAAGACAACTTCTAACCATAAAAACACATAAGACTAACGAGAAAATCCAAAAAAATTCATAATACTGTGCCAACGAATATCTTCAATATAACTCAACGAAGGATAATGTTCTAAAAGCCAAAATGAAAGATCCTGCATAGAACCTGTTAAAAACAAAATCCCTGTAAGAATAAGAAAAACACCAATGATTTTTTCAACTTTTCCTAAATGAATACGAAAAGCTCCTAAAAATCGCATAAAACTGCTCGAAAATAAAGCTGCTAACATAAAAGGAATAGCAAGACCTAATGCATAAACCGCTAAGAGAACAGCTCCCTCTCCCACAGTTTCTTTTGTTCCAGCAAGCGTTATAATAGGACCTAAAATAGGGCCAATACACGGTGTCCAACCAAAGGCAAAAGCTAAACCGATAATATACGCGCCTAAAGGACCAGCAGGTGTTTTTTTGGTCTGAAAACGCGCCTCACGAAATAAAAAAGCGATCTTGAAAATCCCCAAAAAATTTAAACCAAAAATAATAATGACAATTCCAGCAGCAAGGGCAAACCAATCACGATAATAACCGATGAATTTCCCAATTGTACTAGCACTGGCACCTAAAGCAACAAAAACAGTCGTAAACCCAAGAACAAAAGCAATAACAGAAGATAATAAAGCCCACCGGATAAAAACTTTCTCATCAGGCTTTTCTGAACGAAAATCATCAATACCAACCCCTGCCATATAGCACAAATAAGGAGGAACTAACGGCAAAACGCATGGTGACAAAAAAGAGAGTGCCCCAGCAAAAAACACACCAACTGTTGAAATTTCAATCAAAATTCATACCCCGTCTTTCATCATAGTTTACCCCCATGAACAATGATCAATCCACATCTTCATCAATTTGTTGCATATTTTCTTCATTCGCTATCACACTTATATCTTCATCATGACCAGAAACGACTGAAAAAACTTTTTGATAGATTTTATCTTTATTTTTAGCAATTGCAATATACTCTCCCTCTGCTAACACGAGTGAAACATACGCACCAACTGTTTCATAAACGATATCACCAGAATCATTGGCAAGAGACCAACTTGTATCTGCAAGCGCTTCTCCTCCTTCTTGTCGCACCAACTTTAAGACAATCTGAGCGGCCTGATGTTCAAGAGTAACTTCTGTTATTTTACCCGCATCCACTTGAATATCGGAACGAGCCGTCGCATTAATAGAACCATAATGGGAAGCAACATGGTAGCGGCCAGCTTTTAAACGCACAACTGAGTGGGGTTTAACATTTGATATAATCACTCCCGTATCATCATTTTCTTTTTCATCCTCATAAATGGTAAAACGGAGTTCCTTTTCATTCATTACGCCATTGAGCAGTGTTGCATTTAAAATGACACCACCAGCCTCAAGATTAAAGTTTTTTACAAGACTCTGCCCATTTTCTAAACGAATATGGCGCACAGCACTCATATGACCAAATGAGACATGAACAAGATAATTTCCTGGTTCGAGATTAAAACGTGCACCTCCCCCCTTATAGGTTGCCACTAATGGTAACTTATTATCAATCCCTAGAATAGGGGCATAAACCCGCCAGACAAGCCCTTTTTCAATATCCGGATGACTATTTGTTAATCGAGCATTCAAAATGAGTTGTGTTTGAGATGCTAAGTTTTCATTTTCCTGCTCTTGAGTCTTTACAATAAAACTCCTTGATTGTCTCTGCTGCTGATCTTGCCCTTCTCCTGCTTCAGAAAAAGCACAGTGACTCCAAGTCAATAAAGCAAGCACCACGCACAACCATACACATCGGTGCACTATTTTTATAAGAATACCCATTTTTGCATTGTTGACCAACATGATCTTTTTTTCAAGAAACAATATCACACAGCCATCATTTTAAATTGAGAAACTTACACCACAACCACATGATGAAACAGCATTGGGATTGTGGATTTGAAAAGACTGCCCCATAAGATCATCAACAAAATCAATCTCAGCTCCTTCCATAAAAGGAAGTGATAGTAAATCAATAAACACAACTGCCCCGTCTTTTTTGAGAACGAAGTCATCTTCACACATTTCAGAAACCAAGTCATATTTATAAGAAAAACCAGAACACCCACCACCTTCAACAGAAATACGTAATGCTATTTTATCGGGTTCACGCAAAAGTATCTGTGCAATTTTTTTGGCAGCAACATCTGAAATTTTCACATTCATTTTATATATCCTTGCATTAAACCATCAAGAAAGAGTATCCTACACTCAAAGAGCAGTTTATTTCTCATAAACCACTCTCAATTTTAAGATGATAATAGACAGCTTGCAATGGATATAGGAAATATCAACTTCAATTACCAATCTCGAGCAGTATACAGTGCTCATCCACAAACAAGCCGTGGTCGATTATACCATGAAACAATGAGCACCACACGCTCACCTTTTCAACGAGATAGAGATCGTATTATCCATTCTAATGCATTTCGACGTCTTAAACATAAAACGCAAGTGTTTATTGCTGATGAAAGCGATCATTACCGTACTCGCCTAACCCATTCCATAGAGGTTTCTCAAATTGCAAGAACATTAGCCCGTGCCCTGTGTCTTGATGAAGACCTTGCCGAAGCCATTGCCCTTGTTCACGACTTTGGACACACACCCTTTGGCCATGCTGGAGAAGATGCTCTTAATGAAGCCATGGTACATTGTGGCGGCTTTGATCATAATGCACAAGCATTACGCATTGTAACAAAACTAGAACAGCGCTATGCAAATTTTGATGGACTTAACCTTACATGGGAAACCCTCGAAGGACTTGTAAAGCATAATGGTCCCCTTTTAGGTCCTCACGCGAAGAATAAGGAGGTTCCTATCGATATTTTACAATACAATGTAAAGCAAGACCTTGCACTCGATTGTTTTGCAGGACTAGAAGCGCAATGTGCTGCTATTGCAGATGATATCGCATACAATGCGCATGATATTGATGATGGTCTACGTTCGCAATTTTTAACACTCGATCAATTTGAACATGTTTCACTAACAGCAGCAATATTAAAAGATATAACAGATGAGCATCCCCAGCTCGACCAAACGCGTCGCGGTTACACGCTTGTACGAAGACAAATAACAACCATGGTTGAAGATGTTATCAAACAGTCACAAAAAAATTTAGCACGCATCAAACCAACAAGCATAAACGATATTCACCAAGCAAAACAAACTATTGTCACCTTTTCACCGACAATGACCGTTTATGAAAAAGAACTAAAAAACTTTTTATTTAAAAATCTTTACTACCATGAACAAGTTCTTAGTCGTCGCAATGCAGCAAAATGCATTGTACAAAAATTATTCAATTGTTATTATGAAAATCCAAATACAATGCCTGAAAGTTGGCAGAGCAAAACAGTGCACTTAAAAAATCAAGAGTTAGCACGTTTGATTGCAGACTTTCTTTCAGGCATGACGGATCACTACGCTCTACGTGAATATCAGCGTTTATTTGACCATACAGATAATTTCGTTTAATGGCTTTTGGCATCATCATGGAAGCTAAATATGAATATCTTTAAAAATTTCGAAAAAAAAATTAAGAGATCAATTGAATTATCTGATATAAAAGGAAAAAATGGAGAAGATCTAGATTTATCAAAAATCACTGTTGATCCTCCGCGTGATTCCTCCCATGGTCATTTATCAACCAATGCTGCTATGGTGCTTGCAAAATCTATTGGAATCAATCCACGTGCACTTGCAGATAAAATCATAGAACTTCTTAAAAATGATTCCTCTATCGAAAATATAGATGTTGCCGGTCCTGGTTTTATAAACATAAAGCTTACAAAATTATTTTGGCAAGATGCTATAAAATCTATGCTTGAATTAGGCACTTCTTATGGTCGTATTCCAATGGGACAAGGAAAATGCGTCAATGTTGAATATGTCTCAGCAAATCCCACTGGACCAATGCATGTAGGACATTGCCGCGGAGCGGTTGTTGGGGATGTTCTCTCCAATTTGCTACAATTTACGGGCTATAACATTACAAAAGAGTATTATATCAATGATGCGGGTCAACAAATCGAAGTCCTCGCCCATTCGGTACTATTGCGCTATCGTGAAGCTCTTGGGCAAAAAATTAATGAAATTCCAGAAGGACTCTATCCTGGAGAATACTTGATACCATTGGGTCAATCGCTTGCTCAAGAGTTTGGTGACCAACTCCTCACGATGGATAAAGATGAAGCCTTATCTCTTGTGAAAGAACGTGCAATTCATGCAATGATGTCCATGATTCGCGAAGATTTGGCTGCTCTTAATATTTATCATGATATCTTTTTCTCTGAGCGAATGCTTTATGCAGATAATGCACGCGCCATTCGTAACACCATCAACGACCTCACTTTAAATGGTTATATCTACAAAGGAAAACTCCCCCCTCCCAAAGGACAAAATACAGAAGACTGGGAACCAAGCGAACAAACTTTGTTCCGTTCAACAAATGTCGGTGATGACCAAGACCGTGTTTTAGTCAAATCTGACGGTTCTTACACTTATTTTGCTGCTGATGTTGCTTATTTTCGGGATAAATTTAATCGTCATTTTGATGAAATGATTTATATTCTAGGCGCAGACCATGCTGGCTATGTAAAGCGGCTAGAGGCAATGGCAAAAGCAATTTCTGGGGGTAAAGCTAAATTAAGTGTCTTCTTGTGTCAATTGGTAAAACTTTTTCGCAACGGTCATCCTGTACGCATGTCAAAAAGAGCAGGATCTTTTGTCACTCTACGGGATGTTGTCGAAGAGGTTGGGCGTGATCCTGTGCGTTTTATGATGCTATACCGTAAGTGTGAAGCACCTCTTGATTTTGATTTTGCAAAAGTAACAGAACAATCAAAAGATAACCCCATCTTTTACGTACAATATGCAAGTGCACGTTGTCACTCAGTCTTTCGTCAAGCACAAGAAGCGCTTCATATTAAAAGCTTTTCAAATAATACATTGATTGCCCATCTTCATCGATTAACAGATGACCATGAAATATTGTTAATACGCAAACTTTCTGAATATCCACGTATCATTGAACAGGCCGTAATTCATAAAGAACCGCATCGATTAGCGTTTTACCTTTATGACCTTGCCTCCAGCTTTCACACCCATTGGAATAAAGGGAGTGAAAATCTCAATTTACGCTTTATTCAACCTGATGATAAAGAGTTATCCTTTGCAAGATTAGGATTGATACAAGCTGTTATCAATATTTTATCATCAGGGCTTACCATCATAGGAGTCGAAGCACCCATAGAAATGCGTTGAAAAAGTTCTATAAATACATACAATAGGTACTCTATTGATAAACTTTTTCATGTATCCTTGCATGAGAGGGGGAAAATTTATAATTTTAATATAACAAATCAAAATCAACCAGTGATTGCACGTAAGTGCAAACCATCATGTGAGAAAAGCTATGAGCGATAACGATCGCAAAAATCTACACGAAACAAAACACGATCATGAACACCATGATCCTTTAGAAAGGCTTACGCGCATTTTTAATCCGCACAAACAAAGCGGAAACCAAAATGAGCAATCTTCTTTAAAAACAGAACGATCAACATCTCACCCCGAAACATCATCCCATGATGATGATTTTGATTTCTCCTTTCTAGAAGAGGAACTTGAAAAAAATTTAGCACATGACTTACCGTTTGATGATCAAAAAAAACAATGGGACTTGCATGCAACCAGCAACGCAACAGCCTCAGATATTGCACAATCTTCTTCTTTCAACCATTCAAAACAAAATAATTTATCTGAAGAGAAATATTCTTCACCTAGCAGTCATGATGAAGAACAAATTTTAGATGCGCTTTCTCCATTACCAATCCCAAAGAATCAATCACATCAACAGAAAAAAACAGCAACCAATGCTGATCCTTTTCTTGAAAAAAGTAATCTTATGTCACAATCAGAATCAGAAAATTTCTTTTTTGATAAATCTGAAAGGCACGAAAATAAGAGAGAGACGCCAGAAGATGTTGAACAAACCAATCGTTTTTCACAAATAAATTCACAACAACCTGAGACTACGAATATACAAAAAACTTATGAGGACAATCAAAACCTCTATGACACTCCTATAAACCATCCCTATAAAATTTCAGCTGATCAAGAAAATTGGATTAAAAAAGATTATCCTGATGTCTCCTCTTCTACAGAGGAAAATGAGTTTTTCTCATCTTCTTCTAATCTTGTGTCAGAAAGACAAAACACTGCAAGAAATCAAACAACAAGTACCTTCTCCTCACCTTTAGATTCTCCACCAGTTGATAGACAATCTTATTTAAAGGGGGCTTCACAAGAAGATCATACAACCAATTATCCCCATTTTTTTGCAGAACCCCCCTCACAACAAGAAACTTATGGCGAAAAAGTTCCGATATATGATGAGGCTCGAGCCCAATA
This sequence comes from Bartonella sp. AA56HLJMS, assembly GCF_042197145.1. Lineage (NCBI taxonomy): Bacteria > Pseudomonadati > Pseudomonadota > Alphaproteobacteria > Hyphomicrobiales > Bartonellaceae > Bartonella > Bartonella sp. AA56HLJMS. Next base: position 52,162 of record NZ_JBHIRL010000004.1, read on the forward strand.
CATCAATAACGCCGAAGGTGCCTCTAACCCAAATAGAGAAATTTCATATAATGAAAATAATTTAGATGAGTTTCTTTCCTCATCCCCCTCTTTAAATACAAAACAAACGGATGGCTTTTTTGCCCATAACTATACGCACAGAGATACTCCCCCTCCCAATGTTGATACTTATAAATTTTCAGAGGAAATCGTAGAAAAAACTGGTCCTATTATGGTTCCAGAAGTCCCGTATAAAGCGCCAGAATATGATGTGCCAACTAATGGTGGTTTAGAAGAAGAATTTGCTGATGTACTCAATGTAGGGAATGTCCCAACGGATAATTTTTCTCAAAAAAAACAGAAAAACGAGGTTTTTAGTGAAGTTTTTCATCAGTCTATGCAAAATTCAAAAGAAGGTGTTTATATAAACTCTAAAGAACAAAATTCCGACTATTTTTCTTCTGCCAATATGGAATATAATTTTCCCTCTTTTAGCGAGAATTCATCATACACAAGCTCAGATGAGGTTCCCACACCTCCATCAGCTCCTCCTCCCTTAAAAAGTTTTATTTTTGGTAAAACTTTCATTAAAGGTTTTTTTATACTTATTTTAATAGGACTTGGGTTTGCTGGTTATTCTCATTTTTTTATGCCATCACAAAAAAATCAAGAAACGGTCATTATCCACGCTGATAATACGCCTTTTAAATTCAAACCAGAAACAACTGAAACGAAAAATGATGTTGCACATAATTTAGATATCTATAAACAAACAACTGAACAAAATGAGAAACAAGAAAATACACAACAATTTCTTATTGATAACTCTGAACAACCTGAAAATTTAAAAGAATTAAACCCTGAAGAATCTTCAAGCGTTTCCTCATCGTCTTTAAATGAATCTGATGTTGAAGATGCAGTCACAGAAGCCATAAATCATACTATTCCAATGCGAGAAGTACAAACTGTTATTGTCAATCAAGATGGTACAGTTACACTAGCCCCTGCGCATCAGACAAACAGCAAAACTGCTGCTCAATCTGAAGAAAGCATTGATCAAACTTCTAATGAACTTCAAGATTCGTCTCTTGTTTCGTCGCATGATTCTGACATAAACGACCAAGAAAGAGATCATGATCTCAAAAATAATATTGATAAAATAATCGCAGAAAATAATTCTAGCTCAAATATTGAAGAAAAATTTATCCCTATCCCTTCTCATGCAGAAAGAAATACACAAGTTGAAACACCAGCCGCGTCTCGCCCCATATCACCAAACAGAGTCGCAGCACAAAATTCAGAAAGTTATTACGTACAACTTGCATCTCAACCAACGTATGAGCTCGCTAGAAATTCTTTAAAAAATATGAAATCTAAATTTGGATTCCTTATCGGTGCCCGTTCTTTAAATATTCAATCCGCTTTTATACCAGGAAAAGGTACTTATTACCGTGTTCGGCTTCAAGCGCAAGACCGTAATGAAGCCATAATCCTTTGTGAATCCATTAAAAGTTCTGGTGGAAGCTGCTTCATCACACGCTAAACCAATAATGCAACGGTTTTAACAACCGTTGCATTATTTATTTCCATACCATTTAATTACTTATCAAAAACTTCAGAAATTAAAATCGTCCTATCTTTTTCGCTTATCTGTTTGCACTGACTTTATTCTTTAATCTACGTCGATTTTCGCCCTATCTAAAAGATTATATTTACGAAAAAATTACTCCGTACCCTTATAGGTATAAGGTACAGGAGGAAGCGAATTTAAATCTTTTTTCGGCGTTGTTACACTTTGGCTTGTTTCTGGGGTATTATAACGCGAACTATGTTCAGGAGATTTTGCAAAAAAAGATCCTAAAAAACCAAAAATAAACCAGATAATAACCATCGCAAGAAGAATAGCAAAAATACCCTTAGCGATTGAAACAGGTTGTTCATGACCTCTTCTTTCTGCGGCCATACGTTCTTCATATGTGTGATAATTTTTATCAATCATAGTGGATTCCTTTTCTCAATTCCCTTACCTTTAAATTTCTAGAAAATATGCATATATGCAATTATTCAGATACTTATTGTGAGAAAACGATAATTATAAACAAAAGTTCCAGCTTACTTCATAAAGTTGAGAAAAAGAGGTAGGGATAGAATTAAAATACCTACTCTAGCCTTTGAATTCTATAATAAACCCCTTTGTATTCTATAATAAAACATTGACACAAAGGTTTTGTTAATAATAGAGTTATAATCAAAATATTTCATTATTTTTATTAATAAAAATGAAACATACTCAAAAGGTTTTTTATGAAATCTCCCATATCATCGCTTCCCTTTAAAATAGAAAAACACCCATCTCCTCTGTCAGAAGAAAAATATGAAGAAATTTTAAAAAGTCCTGGTTTTGGTCAATTTTTTACAGACCACATGTGTACTATTCAATGGACTGAAGACAAAGGCTGGCACAATGCCGTCATTTCTCAATACAAAGCTTTAGAAATTAACCCTGCAAGTACCGTTTTACATTACGGACAGGAAATTTTTGAGGGTTTAAAAGCATATCGTGCAAAAGATGGACGCATCTTGCTCTTCCGTCCTGATGCCAATGCACAACGCTTTATAGAATCAGCACAACGTTTAGCTATGCCAGAATTGCCAAAAGATATTTTTCTGGATGCCGTTCATCAATTAGTAAAGATTGATCAAAAATGGGTTTCTGATCAGCCCAACGCTAGCCTCTATATCCGTCCATTTATGTTTGGCAATGAAAACTTTTTGGGAGTCCGCCCTTCTCAAGAATATCTTTTTTGTGTCATAGCCTCTCCAGTTGAATCCTATTTCAAAGGAGAAGAAAAATCTGTCAGCGTCTGGATTGAAACAGATTATAGTCGTGCTGGTCCAAGAGGAACAGGGGCTGCCAAATGTGGTGGAAACTATGCAGCAAGCTTACTTGCACAAAAAACTGCAACTGAAAATAATTGTAGCCAAGTACTCTTCCTTGATATGATTGAACATAAATGGATTGAAGAACTTGGTGGTATGAATGTCTGCTTTATTATGGACAATAATACACTTGTAACCCCCCCACTTAATGGAACTATCCTTCCAGGGATAACCCGTGATTCAATCTTAAGGTTAGCTCAACAAATGGGATTAAAAATAGAAGAGCGTCCTTATTCTTTTGCAGCGCTTCAAGAAGATGCAAAGAGTGGACACCTTAAAGAAGCCTTTGCTTGTGGTACAGCTGCCGTTGTCACATCAATTGGTCGTTTTAGATATAAAGGGGGAGAATTTATTATTGGAAATGAAACAGTTGGAGAAGTTACAAAGCAACTTCGTACACAATTGGTTGGCATTCAAAAAGGGAACATAGAAGATAAAAATGGCTGGGTACATTCTGTCCAGCTCTCATAATATTTAAGGTATTCTCATATCTATAAACGCTTCCATGAAAGTAGATTCATGGAAGCGTTTTTCCTAGAAAAACTCCCTCTATTTTTAGTGACAAAAAAGAAAGCACTAATCAAATTTCGAATGATTTCTATGCTTTGCTTTAATATTACGGACTGTACCCGTATGGGAGCGCATTACGAGAGTTTCCGTTTGAATGTAACGAGATGTAAATTTAACACCAGAAAGCATATTGCCATCTGTCACCCCTGTTGCTGAAAATAAAACATCACCCTTTGCCATTTCTTCCATTGTATAAACCTTATTGGGATTACTAATCCCCATTTTAGCTGCACGAGCAATTTTCTCTTCTGTATCTAGCAGCAAACGACCTTGCATCTGTCCTCCAATGCAGCGCAAAGCAGCAGAAGCTAAGACACCTTCAGGTGCTCCACCAATCCCCATATAGATATCAATACCTGTTTCTTCTGGATCAGTTGTATCAATAACAGCAGCCACATCTCCATCCCCAATCAAGCGAATCGACGCCCCTGTCGCTCGTACTTCATTAACCAATTTTTCATGACGAGGTCTATCCATAATACAAACAACAATCTGATTAACAGTCACTCCTTTAGCCTTCGCAAGAGCATGTATATTATCGGTAGGACAAGCATCTATATCGACTACTCCCTTTGGATAACCAGGACCAATAGCAATTTTGTTCATATAAACATCAGGGGCATAAAGGAGATTACCCTTTTCAGCAATTGCAACTACTGCCAAAGAATTGGCAATATTTTTAGCACAAAGTGTTGTACCCTCTAGTGGATCAAGTGCAATATCGATCGCCAATCCACTTTGAAAACCTACTTTTTCTCCAATATAAAGCATAGGCGCTTCATCCCGCTCACCTTCACCAATCACCACTGTACCATCAATAGGCAATCGATTAAGTTCCTGCCGCATTGCATCTACAGCAGCTTGATCCGCTGCCTTTTCATCGCCACGTCCGCGCCAGCGTGCAGCAGCAACAGCAGCACGTTCAGTAACACGTACCAATTCAAGCGTCAAAATACGATCAAGTCCATTTAAAATCTTCTGAGTTGTGGGCATATGAAAAAATCCTACCGAATGAATACCAGAAAAAATATGAGTCCTTATTAAATACTAAGAATAAAGTTTTTTGGCAAAGATGAAAATTTTCCACAAGAGATAAAAGAACTCAAGCGTGCTTTTTTTATTATCAAGAAAGTTATCAATTCTTTGCCATAGGTTCAATACGAATAAATTGAGATTTTGCAACAAGATGTCCATCTTTTTCAATTTCTGCAAGTGCCTGTCGTACATTCACCTCTGTTGTTTCGTGCGTAATTAAAATAATTGTTTTTTCAATTTGATCTTCTACAAAAGATCTTTGAACAATCGACTCCAATGAGATGTGATTATCAGCCATATGCCTTGCGACCTCGGCAAAAACACCAGTACGATCATGAACATTTAAACGAATAAAATAACCACCTGCATGATGCGAAATACGTGCTTTTTTATGAGGAGCAAGTTCTAATGCTGGACGTCTTAAAACAGGTGCATACTGAAAACCAGAACGTGCTTTTGCTATATCAGCCAAATCACCAATAACGGCTGATGCTGTTGCCTTTCCTCCGGCGCCAGGACCAGAAAACAGTAATTCACCTAATAAATCACTTTGAATAGAAAGAGCATTGGTTACACCATTTATCTGTGCAATCATTGAGGATGTTGGTACCATTGTTGGATGAACGCGTTGCTCTATTCCAGAATCCGTTTTTAATGCAACCCCTAAAAGCTTAATCCGATACCCCAATTCATCAGCTGCTCGAATATCAATTTGCGAAATATTATGAATTCCTTCAACATAAACATCATCTAACGAAACAGCAGTTCCAAATGCCAAGCTTGTCAACAAAGCTAATTTATGAGCAGTATCATTTCCCTCAATATCAAAACTTGGATCTGCTTCAGCATACCCAAGTCTCTGTGCATCTGCTAAACAATCTTTAAATGAAAGACCTTCCGTAAACATACGTGTTAATATATAATTACAGGTTCCATTGAGAATACCATAAATTCGCGATATGCGATTACTAACAAGTGATTCTCTCATCGCTTTGATAACAGGAATCCCCCCTGCAACAGCTGCTTCAAAATGAAGAAAAACACCTTTTTTTTCTGCAATTATAGCCAGCTCTACTCCATGTCGAGCAAGAAGAGCTTTATTGGCTGTTACAACATGATGTCCCGCCTCAAGCGCTCTCTTAACAGCGGTATACACCACATCCAATTCACCACCAATTAACTCTACAAAAACATCAATCTCATCAGAAGCAGCCAACTCCACAGGTGAATCAAACCATTTTATACCACTAAGATCAATTCCACGATTGCGACCTTTATCACGCGCACTAACAGCAACAACTTTGATGAATCGCCCACATTGACAAGCTAAACTATTCGCTTTTTCAAATAGAGTTCGAACAACTGAAGTACCAACTGTACCAAGTCCCGCAACGCCAACTTTTAAAGCTTCTGCCATATTCTAACCACTGATCCCTATCTTCATTGAAGAATCGTTTAAATGATGTGCCAATCAACACAAAGAATATCTATATCCATAAGAACAAAAGAAATATCCCGCTCTATTCACTTTATTTTCTCCAATAGAATTATCCCCGCTTATTCAATCAACATTCCTAAAAATATAATATTTATTGTCTTCAAAGATTTCAGAATCTTATAAAATATTTAATTCAGAATGAAAATCTGTAAAACTGATAAATGCAAGTTGCCATAAAGAAAAGTTCTAAAAAATAATCAATAACAAGTTAAAGAATATTGAAGACTTAGTAAGAAAGAATAAAAATATCTCTTCTAAATCGACAAATATGGAACAAAAAACATTCTTTCATATGATAAATTAAGAGAATGGATAAAATAAAGTAGTTCAGTCAATAATAACACATTCCTTCCTACCATTCCATAGCTTAAACTATAAATCTTTAATGCAAAAATATTAATGAACCCATATATCAAAATAGAACCTTACATTAAATTAAAAAACAAGAATTAATATGTGTATACCATAATTCTGAAATATTATGAATATGGAGAATAAATTTACAAAACTCGAATATTTTATCTAAACTTATTGCCACCTCTCTGAAAAACTAGCGAATTGAAATGAGAAAAAACTCAATCTACCCTTTATCCACGCTAATTCATTTTCAAATCAAGAACCTTCTCAATATGTAAAAGAGCAAATGAATGGTTTTTAATTTTAAAAATTTTACAGACATGTAAAAGTAAATATAAAAAAATATTTTTTTCATATATTCTATAAAAATTGCTTTAATATTTTCATTTTTATCATACAGATATCTATTTATATTTTGTTAAACTGCAAATAATTTATGGATTATTCATCAAAAAAACTTTTGTATGATTCGTATTATTTATTAATTTTGTAATAAATATTGTATTTCTACTTCAGAAATTATACAGTTTTTGTTTTATGATAAGCTCAAATGAGAAATCTTCTGTATAAAGGCTCTTTCAAGCAAGTTAAATAATATTCTCATGTGGTGAGCAAAGATAACAAGCGATAAAATATGCAAAAAATAAATACATTTAAAATGCTGTTTTGATCATTTTTGCCTACTCCTCAAACTGAAAATATCATTCCCTGAGATAATACCCACATCAAAATTTTCTATCAATCATGATAACTTTATATTTTTTCTACAAAAAATCTTAGAAAATAAAATGATCCAAACAGGAATCGCTCAAAAATTATTCAATAAAACACACTTTTTTCAAAAAAAATGACACAGAGGGCTTGCGAAGTAAAAAGATCCTCTCTATAAGCCTCATCATTGGTTTGCGCCCATCGTCTAGCGGTTAGGACATCGCCCTTTCACGGCGGAAACAGGGGTTCGATTCCCCTTGGGCGTACCATGTTTCTTTTTTATATGTGTAATATATTCATTTTATTTGTGTTTTTAAAAATGAGGGATGCATAAATAAAAATGAGGGAATAAGATTTTAAAAGGAATCTCCTTCGTAAAAAGGATACAAGAATCATTAGGTGATTAATTTCTTTGTTGCATTTCGAGGATAGTGCTTTACTGCACACAGTTAATAACAATAAGAATCGATAAAACATAAGAATTAGAAGATTCTAGCTCGCGATACGGTAATTTATAAGTCATATTTTCGCATCTGCTGTTAATTTTTAAATTAAAACCAGCCGCATCATTTATACGTTTTTTTCAACCTTCAAAATTGAAGTTTATCTCAAACGCATTTTATATGAAGCATTTCTAATTACAGTGCCTTTGTTATCACATTAAACTTTTTATAAACAAACAGACCGTAAGCTTAGAATTGAAATAGCAATATAAAAATAGTTTCTTATTCACCTAACACAACAAATCAAGAAACTATAATTCAGAATACGATCAACTTATTAAATGAAATCTCTGATAATAAAAATGCATAATCCCCGTCCCCCGGTGATCTAACTACCTTATCTATTAAACAGATTCTTCATCAATCATCGAATAATTATAGATTTGCAAACACATCACTTCTTTTCAAAAATTAAACCCTCCAACAAAATTTTACACTCTATTGATAATATATTCTAAAAGCTCATATTTGAATGCTTTTTTCCCTTGTTTTTACTTTTCATTATAAACTTGAAAGTGTTATACAAGTAGTATCGCTTAAAAGAAAAAGGATTTCTAATGGTAAAGATCAAAGTAGAAAACCCCGTTGTTGAACTTGATGGGGATGAGATGACCCGCATCATCTGGAAATATATCAAAGATAAATTAATCCATCCCTACCTCGACATTGATCTAAAATATTATGATCTTTCCGTCGTAAATCGTGATGCAACCAATGATCAGGTAACTATCGATTCTGCCAATGCTATCAAAAAATATGGGGTTGGTATAAAATGCGCAACCATCACACCTGATGAGGCACGCGTTAAAGAATTTAACCTAAAAAAAATGTGGAAATCACCTAATGGCACAATCCGCAATATTTTAGGAGGAGTCATTTTTCGCGAACCCATTATCTGTAAAAATGTCCCTCGCCTTGTTCCTAACTGGACAAAGCCAATTATTATCGGACGTCACGCTTTTGGTGATCAATACAAGGCAACAGATTTTAAATTTCCAGGAAAAGGGAAATTAAGTATTAAATTTGTCGGTGATGATAATCAAGTTATTGAACATGATGTTTTTGATGCTCCAAGCGCAGGGGTTGCCATGGCTATGTATAACCTTGATGAGTCAATTCGTGATTTTGCCCGCGCATCCTTTAATTATGGACTACAACGGAATGTTCCAGTTTATCTTTCAACAAAAAATACCATTCTAAAAACTTACGATGGTCGTTTTAAAGATATCTTTCAAGAAATATTCGATACGGAATTTAAAACTGAATTTGAAAACCGTAAATTATATTACGAACACCGTCTTATTGATGATATGGTTGCTTCTGCATTAAAGTGGTCAGGTGGATACATATGGGCATGTAAAAACTATGATGGTGATGTCCAATCTGATATTGTTGCCCAAGGCTTTGGTTCTCTGGGTCTCATGACTTCTGTTCTCATGACACCTGACGGCAAAATTGTTGAAGCAGAGGCAGCACACGGCACTGTAACACGCCATTATCGTCAGCATCAAAAGAATGAAGAAACATCAACGAACTCTATTGCATCTATTTTTGCATGGACGCGTGGACTAGCGCACCGTGCTAAACTAGATAACAATGAGAAGTTAAAAAACTTTTCCACGACATTGGAAGAAGTTTGTATTAAAACCGTCGAAGAAGGTTTTATGACCAAAGATCTCGCACTTTTGATTGGGCCTAAACAAAAGTGGCTTTCTACAACAGGTTTCCTCGATAAAATTGATGAGAATCTCAAAAAAGCAATGGGCAGTTAAGTTATTACTTAAATTAAAATTCAAAGCTCTAAACAGAGCTTTGAATTTCTCTTGGCAAATTCAAAGAAGTACCTTATAAGTAAAAAGAGGATAGATTTTTATTAAATAGCAAAAAACAGTGAAAAAACAGGGCTGGTCTGCGCTTTTATTGGGTAAAAATGGTCTTTGCTTTTTAACGTTTACAGGTGGAGTTGTGTTACATGCCACCAACGTTTATATTGTTATTACTATTTTACCCTCTCTTATGAATCATATTGGCAGTGAAATATATTATTCTTGGGTGGCTACTGTCTTTATTACAGCTTCACTCGTGGGTACTTCACTTGCAACAAAAATATTAGGGAAATTAGGTCCTCGCAATGCGTATGTTATTTCTGGACTTATCTTCACCCTAGGCACTTTTATGTGCAGCATTTCTTCATCTATGCCATTGTTTTTAATAGGACGATTTATCCAAGGATTTGGAAGTGGTTCTTTGTTATCCCTATCCTATTCCATGGTACGGATTGTTTTCAGCCCATCTTTATGGTCACATGCATTAAGTATTATCTCTGGAATGTGGGGAATATCAACCTTGTTAGGACCAGCAATCGGGGGGCTTTCTGTATATTATGGGCTATGGCGAGCATCCTTTTTGATCATTGGCGTATTAGCTATATTTTTCTCACTCATCGCCTTTAAATTTTTACCAAAAAAGAATGAAAACGATGTTCCAACACCCCCTCTTCCTCTTCTCCAGCTTTTCACACTCACCTTATTGATTTTTATTATTTCTGTTGGAGGGGCTATGGAGTCTACAATAGCAAAAATTTGCGGATTAGTTATCGGACTTAGTCTTCTCTTTGTTCTAGCAAAAATCGAATCATCTACCCCTCATCCTATGTTGCCCCGCAAATCCTTTTCTTTCTCTTCTGAAATCTTTTCTGTTTACGCATTGATACTTGTTATGACAACAGTCGTATACAGTATAGAACTTTATTTTCCACTTTTTCTTCAAGAGCTTCATGGGCAAGCTCCACTTGTTGCTGGTTATATAGCAGCACTTATGAGCCTAGGGTGGACATGTGGAGCCATCTCAAGTGCTGGTGTCTCCACAAAAAAAATTCGCAACATCATTGTATACTCGCCCCTATTAAAACTGTTAGGCATAGTGATTCTTTTATGGCTCATCCCAACAGAAGTTTCCGCGCTTGAATATATTTTTATTATTTGCTTAGCACTGTTTTCTATTGGAATCAGTGCGGGCATAGCATGGCCACATTTGCTCACAAGGATCTTACAATGTGCAAATGATGAAGATGCTCTCCGTGCCAGTGAATCCCTTACCTCTGTACAACTATTTTCAGCGGCCTTAAGTGCAACTCTAGCAGGAGTCATCACCAATCTTGCTGGCCTCTTTAATCCTGGAGGAACAATAGGAATGATCTTAGCAGCAAAAACTCTTCTTATAGTGCTCATGGGTCTTTTATTTTGTCTTGCTATTCCATTAGCACTGCGCATTTCTTACTGCATATTGAAAAATCCAACAGGACATTCCAATAACTAAAAATAAATAGAAAAATTCCTTCTTCATTTAAAAAATGAAAAATATTAAGCATGCTTCTCCATATACCATGAGACGCAAAAAACCATTAATCCACACAAAGTTAGAACACTTCCTAAAACAGCTGTATATTCATAACTATAGCCCAATTTTAAAACTAATGCTCCAGATTCTGCACCAAGAGCGTTGGCAATATTAAAAGCAGACTGCATTAATGCTCCTGCCAAAATCTGCCCCTGTAGTGCAACATCCATAATTTTTGTTTGTATAGAAGGCATAGCAGCAAAAGAAGTTCCAACAAAAAAGCATCCTATTGCCGCTGTTAACGGAGCATAGGATAAAAAGAAAAAAAGAAAAAAAACAAATACGCTCCAAAGCATAGAAAAAAATATCATCGGCGAAATACCAATTTTAACGGCCAATTTAGGCCCCAAGAGATTTCCTACCACCATACCCAATCCAACTAACGGCATGATAAATGGTACCAACTCAAGTGAAACACCAGAAATATGCATTAATGTTGGCTTGATATAAGTGAAAACAGAAAATAATCCTGACGCTCCCACCGACACCATCAACAAAAGAAGCCACACCTGCTTTTGCTTTAATGCACCCATTTCTTGCAAAGGATTCGTTTTTGGAAAACTTGAATTACAAGGAAAAAAATTCCAAACAAGCAAACAACATAATAAAGCGATCATCCCCACAAGGACAAAAGCAATCTGCCAACCAATAAGTTGACCAATCCAAGTAGCACTGGGTGCTCCCAAAACGGTTGCAATTGTTAAGCCAAGCATAACATATCCAACAGCTTTAGAACGTTCTTTCATTTCTACCATTGAAGAGGCAACCATAGCCGCAAGTCCAAAATAGATTCCATGAGGAAGTCCACTGAGAAAGCGTAATACTACTAATATGCTAAAATCAGAAACAAAGGCACTAGCAATATTTGCTAAGGCATAAAAAAGCATCAAGCCTATCAAAACAGTTTTGCGTGATACCTGAGCTGTTGCCACAGCTAAAAGAGGTGCTCCAATCACAACTCCTAATGCATAAGCAGAAATATATTGACCAGCGGTAGAAATATCAACATAGGAACTTCGTGCCATCTCTGGCAGTAGCCCCATTGCAACAAACTCTGCAGTACCAATAGCAAAACTACCCACGGCAAGAGCTAAAATTATTAAACGTCGTATTCTCGAATCAATTCCCAATACAAGAACCTTTTGTTGATAAGAATCCCTCATATCATCACTTCTGAATAGGAGTTTTAACTGTAAATATCTGTAATACACACAAACAAAAATTCAAAACATTGTTATACGCATGCCCAATAGTCCCCAATAAAGTTTTAGAAATATTTTGATATATAAAGCATTTTATGGAGTTTTAAGTAAGATTCTTTAATGGAAAATCTTTGAAAACCTCAAGATCATAGACGTATTCACCTATTTCTATCAGATCTGCCAGATAATAAACTTTGTCTCCTCTTTTCAGCCATTGTAATTTTACAGTGAAAGCTTTATTTTAAAACGATATAATATACCCTATAAATAATTCTAAAATTTGCTGAATAATGCATTTCAAACAAGTGAACAATATCTCATCATTATCTTGATACAAAGATAAAACCTCTCCCCCAATTATTGTTGCTTTATTTTTGCTATCTAAATGCAGATCCCCCAAATCGATAAGTTATAATTTCAACTTTAGGCCATTCTTATAAATTATTATAGAGTCTTTTAAAAATTCTCATGATAATAGTGCTTGGTTTCTAGATTTATTAAATACCCTCTTTTAGACATCTTTACCCCTCCCTCATCTAACAGAGGAATCGCATCAGATATCTAACTCACTATCTGTAAATTAAAATATTCACGTAAATATATTATGATTATTTTCAGATAAATTCTATAAACAAAGCAAAAAACAAATATAACAAATTTTGTATAAGTATATTTATTGATATTTTATAAATAAGACAATTACCGTGATTAATATTTAATTTATTATGACATTATATCTATATTTTTATTATAATTAATAATATTACATAAATCTATTTTAAAGAATATTTAAATTTATATATAAAAACTTAAAAAATAAAATTATAACATTTTAAATGTTGTAATTTTATTTTAGTTTTATTTTAATTTTTCTAAAAATTTATCTGTTCGATTGTATATAACCCATTCTTTACCTTTAGTAATAAAAAACACAAAGTAGCTCATAAAAGTACAATTTTCATACTTCTTTAAGAGTTCGCTAACGCCTCATTAACATTGTTGCTGTAAACAGTCATCAGAAACAGAAAAACTGTTTTTCTCCGGATCAGGTAGCGCGTACCGGAGTAACAGTTTCTGTTTTATATAGTAATTAGAAAAGAATATGTACCCTATAAAACCGCACTGTTATATCTTAAGATAGTGGAATTTTATAATTTTGGAAGATGTTTCTAATTTCATATTTTTAGCTAAATTTGTAAGTGCGAGAATAAATTCAATAAAAAAATGAGGTGCTATATTACGATTAATATTTTAGCGTCCTTGTGCCCATAGAGCACGCGTTTCAGCGCAAAAATCAGCATAACAGCCTTCCTCAATGGCATCACGAATTCCCTGCATAAGTTGTTGATAATAAAAAAGATTATTCCACGTCAACAACATCCCCCCAAGAGATTCACCAGATTTAATCAAATGATGCAAATAAGCACAACTATAATTATGTGCTGCTGGACAAAGTGACTGTGGATCAAGAGGAAGTGGATCTTCTGCATAACGCGCATTACGCAAATTAATTCTACCAAAGCGGGTAAAAGCTAAACCATGACGTCCTGCACGCGTCGGCATAACACAATCAAACATATCAACACCACGAGCAACACTTTGTAAAATATCATCAGGTGTCCCTACTCCCATAAGATAGCGTGGTTTATCCTCTGGTAAAATCGGACAAGTAGTATCCAATACTGCTGTCATAACACTCTGCGGCTCACCAACAGCAAGCCCTCCAATAGCGTAACCTTTTAAATCTATTTCTTTTAATGCTTGAGCAGAACGTTCACGCAGTTTCATATTATCACCACCTTGAACAATCCCAAACAATGCTTTATCTGGCTGATCTCCAAAAGCTGTTTTACAACGCAGCGCCCACCGCAATGAAAGTTCCATAGCTTCTTCCATTTCTTTTTCAGTTGCGGGTAATGCAATACATTGATCCAACTGCATCTGGATATCCGCACCAAGAAGTTCTTGAATTTCGATAGAACGCTCTGGACTCATTTCATAGTAAGCTCCATTAATGTAAGAACGAAAAATCACACCTTGTTCAGTAATTTTACGGATTCCCGCCAATGACATAACCTGAAAGCCACCAGAATCGGTTAAAATAGGTCCGCTCCAGCGTGAAAATTCATGTAATCCTCCCAAACGCGCAACACGTTCAGCTCCTGGACGTAACATTAAATGATAAGTATTCCCCAAAATGATATCTGCACCAAGATCACGAATTTGATCCATATACATAGCCTTAACGGTTCCTGCCGTCCCAACAGGCATAAATGCGGGTGTACGAACACATCCTCGCCCCGTTATAATTTCGCCTCGACGTGCATACCCATCTTGAGCAATTTTTCTATAATGAAATGTCTTTATCATAACTCTCGTCTTTTTGATTCCATCAATGCATATCTCTATAGAAAGAAAAAAGATATCCCCTTACGAGCATTGTCAAAAGCTTTATGAATTAATTTTTGATTCGCTCAATATTGTAACCAGCATCAAAAATTAAACGAGATAAAAGAACATTTCTTGTTAAGAAATCACCATAATAAAAGTGATAATCTAACTCTAGAAAAATAGTAAAATCCTTATAATATCATACCACAAAATACCTACGCTTAACGCACTAAAGCCTTAACAGAACTGCAAAATTATTATCACAATAATTTCATCTTCACATACTTCCATAAGCAGTAACTTTGTACCCATAGAAGAAAATTTTGAACGCATTGTACAGCTTACATATTCTTTAACTTTTACAGATAAAAATTTTTCATCTACTGGACACAGCGATCCTCACGCTTAATAAAAGCGCAAATGAGCATAGTCACTTATCCACTCACAATATTGAGATAGCTCTTAGCATTTAAGATAATTCACAAAAGAAATTAACGTGTAAATAAAAATACTTTAAAAAACTAAAAATGCTTTTTGTAAAGATTCTCAAATACCAAAAGCTCTATCGTACCATTAGAGGCTGAAAAAGCGTATGATGGTACCCGCTTGCTCCGTCATAAGCTTTAAAGAAGGTGGTGCATAATAGATTTTATACTATTTATAGCTTTAAAACTATACATGCCATGAATATCATCGTGGAAGTGAACGTTGATATGTACTGAGAAATGCTTCTTAAAAAAACACGTAAATACGCAACACAAGTGTATTCCGTTTGGAGCATTCCTCTATTAAAAAACGAGAAAAATAAAAGCGTAAGTCCATGCATAATCTTCATTATTTAAAAGATATTGCGTTAGATACTTTTAAAAAAGTAAAGTTGAATTAAAAAGGAGATGGCAAGACTAGCCATTTGTTTCACTTCTGCGCCTTTATTATATTCTTCTAAGATTAAACCGTCTTCTTATTTTAAAGATTACGCCAATATATATAAATGCTGGTTTTCCACCTTGCTAGGAAAACTGGATGAGCTAGTAAAGCTCTTATCCGTCTTAATATGTGTTTCAAACATGCTTCTGCATTAGGATTGGATGTTGATTTACGAGCAGAAACAAAAGCACACGCTCTCTTAGGAAAGTAACATCATAAAACCATTAAGACCGACAATGGATTGAAGAGAAATGCCGAATTTTTTATAAAACACTTTGCCAAACAACAACCATAATACAACAGACTTTGCGTTTTCTTATTCTGACAGGTGTTTGTACAAATCCGTTGCGTTATATTCTTCAGGAAGATCCGATTGAAGAAAATATATGGACAATGCTTAGCTCGAAATTATAAAAGGTAAGCGTGATACTACAAAAGAGTTTCGTGTGCCTTTATTGATCAGAAAAGAGTATTTTTTCTTAGAAACTTACAATTGAAATCAGTATAGTTTATACTATTCTACATCTGCAGCAATAATGGCTTTGGTAATTGAATCTGGATCTGCAACAGGTTCACCACGTTTAATTTTATCAACATTTTCCATACCTTCAACAACCTGCCCCCATATGGAATATTGACGATCAAGCCACGGAGCATCTGCAAAACAAATAAAAAACTGAGAGTTAGCAGAATTTGGATTCTGACTCCGTGCCATAGAAACTGTACCACGCTTATGAGAAAGATTTGAAAACTCTGCTGTTAAATTTGGTTTTTCTGCCCCCCCCATACCAGCACGTGATAAATTGAATTTTTCACTATCCTTCTTTCCAAATTGCACATCCCCTGTTTGCGCCATAAAACCATCAATAACGCGATGGAAAATAACATTATCATAAGCACCTTCCCGTACCAGTTCTTTAATACGTGCAACATGACAAGGTGCCAAATCAGCAAAAAGCTCAATAACAACTCTGCCCTTTGTTGTTTCAAGAATTAAAGTATTCTCTGGATTTTTATTCTCAGCCATATGGAAAGCTCCCTTGATTCATTTCTCAACTTGTAAAGTAGCAGCATTAATAACATCAGGATTTTTTACAGATCCATTATTACTTGTCGTACCTTTTTTTATTTTATCAACAACATCCATCCCCTTTATAACCTCTCCAACAACCGTATACTGACCGTTTAAAAAAGCAGCATCCTCAAAACAAATGAAGAATTGAGAATTCGCGGAATCCGGATCTTGTGATCGTGCCATCCCAACTGTACCACGCTTAAACGGCTGTTTTGAAAACTCTGCCGGTATATTGGGATAATTTGAGCCACCCATACCAACGCGTTTCAGATCAAAATCTCTACTGCCTTTTTTTCCAAATTCTACATCACCAGTTTGCGCCATGAAATTAGGAATAACGCGATGAAACACAACATTATTATAGGCCCCCTCCTCTGTTAATCTTTTGATTTGCGCAATATGTTTTGGCGCCAAGTCAGGACGCAGACGAATAATGACATCACCATCTTTGAGAGATAAAATAAGAAGATTTGCGTCATTTGCTGGGCTAGAATTACCAGCGACAGCGAACAATGAAAAAAAACAAAACACACATATCAAAACAGCAAAAATTCTACGAGACACACTTATTCTCCCCTAAAAGATTGGTATTTCGAGCTTAAAGCTTGTGCAACATTGGGCGGTACAAATGGTGTCACATCACCTCCCATAGAGGCAATTTGGCGTACCAATGTAGAAGTTATCGCGCGCCCAGAAACACTTGCCGGCAAAAAAACAGTTTGCAATTCAGGAGCCATAACACCATTCATTCCTGCCATTTGCATTTCATAATCAAGATCAGTACCATCACGCAATCCACGAATGAGAAATGAAGCACCAACTTCACGCGCCTTCTCAATGAGAAGGTTGCTAAATGAAAGAACCTGCAATCGATTAGAATCTGCACCAAATAAGTCTTTCCCTACCTGCGTAATGAAATCAACACGCTCTTCGAAGCTAAAGAGTGTTTTTTTGTCAGCCTGTATCCCTATAGCGACAACCACCTTATCAGCTAACACAAAACACCCTTTCAAAACATCAAGATGACCATTTGTAAGAGGATCAAAAGAACCCGCGTAAAGAGCAATTTTCATGACTTTACTCCTTCCTCTTAAAAATTATTTTTCTTCGCTCATATCAACTGTATCAGAATGCTTCTCACCTTCATCATCTAATGAACTCGTATCATCTTCAGGTTCAGAAATACGTTCAACCGATACGACTCTTTCACCTTTGGCTGTATTAAAAATTGTGACTCCCTTAGTTGAGCGCCCAGCAGTACGAATTCCCTCAACAGGGACACGAATAAGCTGCCCCCCATCTGATACCAACATAATTTGATCTTGCGCCTTCACCGGAAAAGCCGCTACTAATTTACCAATTTCAGCTGTTTTAGATGGATCTGTTGCGCGAATCCCCTTTCCGCCACGTCCCGAAATCCGGAACTCATAGGAAGAAGAACGTTTACCATAACCAAACTCACTCACTGTCAAAAGCATTTGTTCACGTGCATGAAGTTCTGCATAACGTTCATCTGTTAACTCTGTTTCAGCACCCCCATCTTCTTCATCAAAAGTTATAACATCTTCAACATCAGCATCTGCACCAGAAGCACGCCGTTCATTCATGACACGTTTAATATAAGCAGAACGCTCAATGGACGTCGCCTCGACATGCTCTAAAATTGTCATCGAAATGACTTTATCGCCTTTAGCTAAATTGATACCACGAACTCCCACAGAATTACGCCCAGCAAAGACCCGAACATCAACAACTGGAAAACGGATACATTGTCCATTGGCTGTTGTTAGAACAACATCATCATGTTCTGTACAGGTTTCAACAGAAAGAATTTCATCTTCTTCATCAAGTTTCATTGCAATTTTACCATTACGATTAACCTGAACGAAATCTGATAATTTATTGCGACGCACAGTTCCACGTGTTGTCGCAAACATAATATCTAATGCACTCCAGCTCGCTTCATCTTCAGGCAAAGGCATAATCGTTGTAATACGCTCACCTTGTTGTAAAGGAAGCATATTGATCAAAGCCCGCCCACGCGATTGGGGTGTCCCCAGCGGCAGTCGCCAAACTTTTTCCTTATAAACAATCCCACGTGATGAAAAGAAAAGAACCGGAGTATGCGTATTGGCAACAAACAACCGCGTTACAAAATCCTCATCCTTCGTGGACATACCAGAACGCCCCTTACCACCACGTCGCTGTGCACGATAGGTATTAAGAGGCACACGCTTAATATAGCCACTATGGCTTACCGTTACCACCATATCCTCTGGTGCGATCAGATCTTCACTCTCCATCTCAGCGCTACCAAAACCAAATACGGTACGTCGCGGCGTTGCAAATTCCTCACGAAGAGCACTCAACTCATCCTTAACAATAGACATAATGCGTACGCGTGATGCCAAGATCTCAAGATAGTCAGCGATATCCACGCCAATTTTATTCAATTCATCAGCGATTTCATCACGCCCAAGGGCTGTCAATCGTTGCAAACGCAATTCTAAAATAGCACGCGCCTGTTCTTCAGAGAGGTTATAAGTACCATCCTCATGAATAATATGACGAGGATCATCAATAAGTTTAATCAAAGGCGCGACATCCATCGCTGGCCAGCGTCGCTCCATTAACTGTGCACGTGCTGTCTGCGGATCAGGAGCTTTGCGAATAAGCGCTATAATTTCATCAATATTGGCAACAGCAAGGGCAAGGCCAACCAAAACATGTGCTCGCTCACGCGCTTTACGCAAAAGATATTTTGTTCGCCGACTGACAACTTCTTCCCGAAAAGAAACAAATGCACGAAGCATATCAAGCAACGTCATCTGTTCGGGTTTTCCCCCATTCAAAGCAACCATATTACAACCAAAGGAAGTTTGTAGCGGCGTATACCGATATAATTGGTTTAAAACAACTTCCGCAACAACATCTTTCTTCAGCTCAATAACAACCCGATATCCATCACGATCAGATTCGTCACGCAAATCAGAGATTCCCTCAATGCGTTTATCGCGCACCAATTCAGCCATTTTCTCAATCATTGTTGCCTTATTAACTTGATAAGGGATCTCACTCACAATAATTGCTTGTCGACCACTGCGAATTTCTTCGATCTCAACTTTAGCACGCATAATGATTGAGCCACGCCCTGTTTCATAAGCTGCACGAACACCAGAGTGGCCAAGGATAATACCCCCTGTAGGAAAATCCGGACCAGGAATAATTTCAATTATTTTATCGAGTGTGATATCGGGATTATCAATCAAAGCGATACAACCATCAACGACTTCACCAAGATTATGGGGAGGAATATTGGTTGCCATTCCCACAGCAATCCCCCCTGATCCATTAACCAAAAGATTGGGAAAACGCGCTGGTAAGACAACCGGTTCACGCTCACGCCCATCGTAATTATCCTGAAAATCAACAGTATCTTTATCAATATCAGCTAAAAGTTCTTCTGAAACTTTTTCTAAACGACACTCAGTATAACGCATAGCCGCGGGTGGATCACCATCAACGGAACCAAAATTTCCCTGACCATCAATTAATGGATTTCTTAAAGAAAAGTCCTGCGCCATACGCACTAATGCATCGTAAATTGAAGCATCACCATGGGGATGAAATTTCCCCATAACCTCACCAACAACACCAGCAGATTTACGATACGACTTATTGAAAGAAAGCCCCATCTCATTCATAGCATGAAGGATACGTCGATGAACAGGCTTAAGACCATCACGGACATCAGGGAGTGCACGTGAAACAATCACGCTCATCGCATAATCGAGATAGGAGCGTTGCATTTCATCAATAATACTGATTGGTTCAATACCGGTTAGCACATCACGTTCTGGGTGTGGAGTAAGATCGGTCACAATTTCAAAACTTTCAAAAAAGAATCATTTCACTTTATTTATAGCGAAAAATACACCAAAATGCTAATTTCTCTCCCATGACAAAAAAGAAATTTAACAATATTTTTCAAGATGTTATTAATTTATATTTTAAATTACCAATAATAATTAACAATTTTCACTTCGCTAAACTTCAAAAATCTGAAACAAGCAAACCATAAAATGATCATAATACTGCAATTTAAAGACTCTTAAAAAGGGACATCATCATCTAATTTGTGTGAAAAACTTTCTCCCAATTGATTATTATTTTGACCAAAAGTGTTTCTCTGATTTGAGTGACTATCGGCAAAGCCACCACTATAACTCCCTCCTTGACTTGCTCCTTGCTCCCCGCTCGCAGCTCCCCGCCCATCAAGCATTTGTAATTCGCCACGGTACTTTTGCAAAACAATCTCTGTTGTATAACGGTCATTTCCATTTTGATCTTGCCATTTTCGTGTCTGTAACTGCCCCTCAATATAAATTTTGCTGCCTTTTTTTAAATATTGCTCTGCAACTTTGACAAGGTTTTCATTAAAAATAACAATACTATGCCACTCAGTGCGTTCTTTTCGCTCATTTGTATTCCGATCGCGCCAACTTTCTGAAGTAGCAATACGCAGATTTGCCACTTGATCACCAGAATTCAAACGGCGGATTTCAGGATCGGCACCAAGATTACCAATCAAAATAACTTTATTAAGGCTACCAGCCATCGTATAAACTCCAAAATTTTAATTCGTAAAGTACTCTGTTCTATAACAGTTATAACCATCTTGACCTTCAATTTACATGTCGCAATTGACCATCAATATGGGTATGCTATCCTTTCTCAATACTGTATTGAGTGTAATTATACCAAAAGATGATAAAAACACATAGTTTATTCCACCACGAGAGAATAAAAAGCTGCTCATTTGTATTTTTTTCACAAAACTTATACCTTCCTTTTGCATTAAAGCAGTTAAACACATTGTAATTCTAAAAAAACAGTTTTATTCCATTTTAGGTGCTCAATTTTTGCCACATATGCCAAGGATAAAGTATGACTCATCAAAAATATATCTCCATTCGCGGTGCACGTGAACATAACCTTAAAAATATTGATCTTGATCTGCCTCGTGACAAACTCATTGTTATAACAGGACTTTCTGGATCAGGGAAATCATCTTTAGCGTTTGATACAATTTACGCTGAAGGACAACGTCGCTATGTCGAAAGCCTTTCAGCCTATGCACGCCAATTTTTGGAAGTCATGCAAAAACCCGATGTCGACCGCATAGACGGTCTCTCTCCAGCTATCTCCATTGAACAAAAAACAACCAGTCGCAACCCTCGTTCAACGGTAGGTACCGTTACTGAAATCCACGATTACATGCGTCTTCTCTTTGCACGTATTGGTATTCCTCATTCTCCTGCAACAGGACTTCCTATTGAAAGCCAGACAGTAAGTCAAATGGTGGATCAAATTATGTCCTTACCAGAAGGAACACGAATTTTTATTATGGCACCCTTAGTGCGAGGACGAAAGGGAGAATATAAAAAAGAGCTAACAGAACTTTTAAAAAGAGGATTTCAACGCGCTAAAGTTGATGGAAAATTCTATGAAATCGCTGATATTCCACCTCTTGATAAAAAATATAAACACGACATCGATGTCGTGGTAGACCGCATTGTTGTACAGAAGGATATCACCTCTCGCTTGGCTGATAGTATAGAAACCTGTTTACAGCTAGCAAATGGGCTTGCCATTGCTGAAATGGCAGACCAACCCTTGACACAAAAAGAAACGACAAAGGAATCTGCTCATAAATCAAAAAATGATACACACAAACGGATCATTTTTTCAGAAAAATTTTCCTGCCCTGTATCGGGTTTCTCTATCCCTGAAATTGAACCACGCCTTTTTTCGTTCAATAATCCTTTTGGCGCCTGTCCTCTCTGCGATGGACTGGGCATCAAAAAAGCAATAGATCCACTGAAAATTGTGCCCAATAAAAATCTTACCCTCAAGAATGGCGCCATTGCCCCTTGGGCTAAATCAGATTCACTTTACTATAAACAAACCTTAGAATCATTAGGAAAAGCTTACGGTTTCAAACTCACAGATCAATGGTGTGAACTCT
Source organism: Bartonella sp. AA56HLJMS (assembly GCF_042197145.1). NCBI lineage: Bacteria > Pseudomonadati > Pseudomonadota > Alphaproteobacteria > Hyphomicrobiales > Bartonellaceae > Bartonella > Bartonella sp. AA56HLJMS. The sequence goes on from NZ_JBHIRL010000004.1 coordinate 74,777, forward strand.
CTAATGAAGCACAACAAGCTATTCTCTACGGTTCAAAAAGAGATGAAATTTCTTTTATTTATAAAAATCATTCTGGTTCGCATAAAACGACCCAACCCTTTGAAGGAATCATCCCTAATATGGAGAGACGCTGGAAAGAAACCGATTCTGCTTGGTCTCGAGAAGAAATCGAACGTTATATGTCTTCTTCGCCCTGCCCAGCTTGTCACGGTTATCGTTTAAAACCAGAGGCACTTGCTGTAAAAATAAACGGAATGCATATTGGGCAAATATCAGATCTTTCTATTCTAAAGGCAGATGATTGGTTTGCCAATGTTCATCAATATCTCACAAAAAAACAACGTAATATCGCCGTACGTATTTTAAAAGAAATTCGTGAACGCTTGGCTTTTTTAAATCATGTAGGATTGGAATATCTTACCTTGTCTCGAAATTCAGGAACGCTTTCAGGGGGAGAAAGCCAACGTATTCGGTTGGCATCCCAAATTGGTTCTGGTCTTACAGGCGTTCTTTATATTTTAGATGAACCATCTATCGGTTTACACCAACGCGATAATGAACGGCTGTTGGAAATGCTGCGCCATTTGCGTAATCTTGGCAATACAGTTATTGTTGTTGAACATGATGAAGATGCTATTCTCACAGCAGACTATGTTGTCGATATGGGGCCTGCCGCAGGCGTTCATGGTGGAGAAATCATAGCGCAAGGAACACCGCAGGAAATTATAGAAAATTCAGCCTCTCTCACAGGCCAATACCTTTCAGGAAAAATGGCTGTTAAAATGCCGACAGAGCGACGCAAAATATCAAAAACGAAAACACTTAAAATCATCGGCGCCAAAGGCAATAACCTCAAAAATATCAATGCGAATATTCCTCTTGGAACCTTCACATGCATAACTGGTGTTTCTGGAGGAGGAAAATCAACATTTCTTATTGAAACGCTTTTCAAAGCAGCATCACATCATATCATGGGCTCTCATCACAGCCCTGCCAGCTATGACAAAATTGAAGGATTAGAATTTCTTGATAAAGTCATCGATATCAACCAGTCTCCTATTGGACGCACCCCACGCTCTAATCCCGCAACCTATACAGGTGCTTTTACACCGATTCGTGAGTGGTTTGCCGATCTTCCAGAATCAAAAGCCCGCGGTTACAAAGCTGGGCGTTTTTCATTTAATGTTAAAGGAGGACGGTGCGAAGCATGTCAAGGTGATGGAGTCATCAAAATTGAAATGCACTTTTTACCTGATGTCTATGTTACTTGCGATGTCTGTAAAGGAAAACGCTATAACCGAGAAACACTAGAAATAAAATTCAAAGGACAGTCTATAGCCGATATTTTGGATATGACAATTGAAAAGGCAGAGGAATTTTTCCAAGCTATTCCCGCTATTCATAATAAAATGGAAACTCTCATTAAAGTAGGATTGGGTTACATAAAAGTAGGACAGCAAGCAACCACACTTTCTGGTGGGGAAGCACAACGTGTAAAACTTGCGAAAGAACTTTCACGTAAAACAACGGGACGTACACTCTATATTTTGGATGAACCGACAACAGGTTTACATTTTCATGATATTTCCAAACTTCTTGAAGTGCTTCACGAACTAGTCGAGCAGGGCAACACAGTTATAGTCATTGAACATAACCTTGATGTTATAAAGACAGCCGATTGGATTATTGATTTAGGACCAGAAGGTGGAGATCGCGGTGGTGAAATTGTTGCAATTGGACGCCCTGAAGACATCATTAAGGTTCCAGCTTCCTATACGGGAAAATTTCTAAAAGATGTTTTACTACGCTCATCTCTCTATAATTCCAATTCTTAAAAACGCTTTTTATTGTAAAATACAGCATACTAACAAAGCCTGTACTTTTATTATTACCTGTAAACCAACACCTAAAATTCCAGTGGTGCAACATGTTTGAAGCAAAGACTAAAAACAATTTAGCGCTTTATAAGCTGTTTTAGTTGTCGTATTGCCAAATAGGAACGCGCACATAATTGCGTATTTATTCTCTGTTTTGTTTATACCTAAAACGACCAGACAGCCTAAACTGGGAAGAATACGAAGTTTTAAGGGTATAAATAAGTTCCTATCTTTCTATTTCCTTTTAATTTATTATGATTTTCAAAGGCATCCACAGCAATATCTTATAATGAAGATTGCCATTGCTTCACGCTTTTGTTTATCGCATTCCTTAATGGGATCATATTCCTCACGAAGGGATAAAACGCCCCAAACGGAATATATTTGCGTTGCCAATTCCCACATCTGTTTTAAAGAAACATTTCTCAATGCTCCCAAGCCCATTTCACAACAGCAGCTATGAATGCTATAATGATAAACTCATTTATTGTACACCACCATTTTTACGTTTATGAAGAAGCATAATCAGCAGCATCACACTCTTTTCCAATATTTATCTCCCCTACTCCCTAATATTGTAAAGCCTTTAGTTATCGAAAGCTTTCATAAAAAGCATTTTATTTTTTTTTCAAATGTTGTTACCCACACACTCGTACTATTTATGATATATAAAGGTATTGTTTTGATTGATTGACGACAAAAAGATCTAAATGAGAAAATCCTACGCTATTAGAGTTTCTCATTTAATGTAGAAAACGTCTAATTATCCTTATAAGTCAATGTGTTATCTAAAAAAAGAAACAAAACTTTTTTATTATATTATTTTAATTTTTGTAAAAAAATTGTAAGGTTTTTTCCCAAAAAACAGTATTTGGCTGTATTCTACAAAAGAAACTCCCCTAAAAGAGCTAGATTGTCATTATTTTCGACTTTTTGTGCACAAAGTATCTGTTGGACATCTTACAGTTGTCAATATAATGTGATGCAGTCTAAAAAGACAAAATAACGTTGGAGATAATTTCAGCATGAAAAAAATTGAAGCCATTATAAAACCTTTCAAACTTGATGAAGTGAAAGAAGCGCTTCAAAAAATTGGGTTACATGGTATTACAGTAACAGAAGCGAAAGGTTTTGGTCGTCAAAGGGAACATACAGAACTTTATCGTGGTACGAAATATGTTGTTGACTTTCTACCTAAAGTAAAGATTGAAATTGTTGTGTCCGATGAAAAACTGGAACAAACTGTTGATGCAATACGTAAAGCAGCTCAAACCAAACATATAGGAGATGGAAAAATATTTGTCTTTTCCATTGATGATGCAATTCGTATAGGCACGGACGAAACCGGTATCGATGCCCTTTAATAAATAACGAGAAAATTCACTTTTTTATCCACCTCAACGCCACATTAAGGAAATTGAATATGACAACCGCATCAGATATTATCAAACAGATTACAGACAACGAAATCCGTTTTGTTGATTTACGTTTTACTGATCCACGAGGAAAATTGCATCACATTACAATGGATATCGCAGAGATCAGCGAGGATACTTTTAGTGATGGTGTCATGTTTGATGGTTCTTCAATTGCTGGTTGGAAAACAATTAATGAATCTGACATGGTTTTAATGCCAGATCCAGAAACAGCACATATTGATCCTTTTTTTGCTCAATCTACTTTGGTCATATTTTGTGATGTACTTGATCCTGTCTCTGGTGAGTTTTATCGTAGAGATCCTCGTTCTATCGCCAAAAGGGCTGAGGTTTATATGAAATCTTTAGGCATTGGAGATACAATCAATGTAGGTCCAGAAGCAGAGTTTTTTATCTTTGATGATGTGCGCTATAAAACGGACCCTTACAACACAGGGTTTAAACTCGATTCAAGTGAACTTCCCTCCAATGATGATACGGAATATGAAACAGGAAATCTAGGGCATCGCCCACGAATAAAGGGAGGCTACCTTCCTGTTCCGCCGATTGATTCCTGCCAAGATATGCGTTCTGAAATGCTCACAGCACTCAAGGATATGGGCGTACAGGTCGAAAAACACCATCACGAAGTAGCAGCAGGCCAACATGAATTGGGTATTCGTTTTGATACACTCGTTCGCGAGGCTGACAAGATGCAAATTTTTAAATATGTTGTACATCAAATAGCAAATAGTTATGGAAAAACAGCAACCTTCATGCCAAAACCAGTTTTTGGTGATAACGGCTCTGGAATGCATGTCCACATTTCCATTTGGAAAGATGGCAAACCCATTTTTGCAGGAAATGAATATGCCGGACTATCAGAAACCTGTCTGTTTTTTATCGGTGGTGTTATTAAGCACGCAAAAGCAATCAATGCTTTTACAAACCCATCCACAAACTCCTATAAACGTTTGGTTCCTGGTTATGAAGCTCCTGTTCTTCTTGCCTATTCAGCACGTAATCGTTCTGCATCTTGCCGTATTCCAATGAGCTCCTCACCAAATTCAAAACGCGTAGAAGTTCGTTTTCCAGACCCAACAGCAAATCCCTATTTGGCATTTGCAGCCCTTTTAATGGCTGGTCTTGATGGCATCAAAAACAAAATTCATCCCGGACATGCTATGGATAAAGATCTTTATGATCTTCCCTTAAAAGAACTCAAAGAAATCCCTACCGTTTCAGGAAGTCTGCGTGAAGCACTTGAAGCACTTGACAAAGATCGTGGCTTTCTTAAAGCTGGCGACGTTTTTGATGATGATCAGATTAATTCCTTCATTCAAGTAAAGATGCAAGAAGTCTTGCGCTACGAAACAACACCTCATCCTGTTGAATTTGATATGTACTATTCTGTTTAAACAATCAATACGCATTCTTTTGATTCTGAAAATGGAGGCAAAAGCCTCCATTTTTGTGGATATTCTTCTCATGCAAAAGCGCAAGAGGCTTTTTGCTCATCCGCTTTTCCTTTATAATGCGTTGAATCTCTTCAAATGAATTAACAAAGGTTTCTAATGCCGCGAATTTGTTTTCTCGTTCCCGTTCTTTTATGCATTGTCTTTATCACATCAACAACTCAAGCACATACAATAACCAACCAAAAACTTACAACTCTTGAAAAAGCGACATCCGCTTATAGTAAAGCACTTAAAAATGCCGATGCAAATGCAATCTTAAATGCTATTCCTCCCCAAATCATCAACCGCTTAACCGCTAAAAAAAATCTTAGTCAATCACAATTTCGACAAATCATGAAAAGCCAAATAGAACGGTTGGCAGAAAGTTACAAGATTGAAACGATCAACATTGATCAAAAACAAAAACGTGAAGGTACCCTTGATAATGGTACCCCTTATTTTGTTATACCCGTGGAGCTTGTAACCACAACAAATGCTGGAAAAAAATGCTCGATTCAAACTGAAATTATTGCCCTACTTCACGATAACCAATGGTATTTTATCCGTGGTAATGACGAAGCGCTCTTAACCATAACCAATGAACTATTTCCTGGACTTGATAAAGTAAAAACCAATCCTCAAAAAGTCACAAAAACACTCTGAGCCGAAAGAATGCACGTAAATAAAAGATTTACCCCTATAAACAAGTTTTAACAATTGTAGCAGCAGCCTTAAATTCAACTTTTTTATGAGCACGACATACCATTGTTTCTTTATCTATTCCCCATTGTTCCATCATCCAATCTTCATCTAAATGGGCAATAGACCAAGCATGATCAGCATCAATGTTTCCCGCAGCAACAGCAAGAGCAATGAGAGCAGATCCCGTTAAGGTTGTCATCATATGAAGTGCAGCAAGCATATAAGCAGACTCAACGCTACGTAAATAATGACTCACAGCTTGAAGTGCTTCTGGTGATTGTTCCACATGCATCAGCCCTTCTGTCAAATAAAACCTTGCACCCAGTTTTTTTTCTGCCCAATCTAATAAAGGATCCCATTGCTCAGATTGTTTTTGCACCAACTCTTTAGGTGTTTGTGCACGATAAAAGATCATATCACATGCAACGAAACGCAATAAATCTTCAAAAACCGCCTGCATATCATCAGCGATACCATCAATAACAGTATTAACCAAACGCGTCATCGGCATTTTTGCAGGATCAACAACGTGCTTTTGGTTCTCAAATTCCTGAGCAACATATTCAGCAAACACTTCTGTTGGCACATGAAAATGACGCCTTGCGGGCGTTTTTACGGGACGTTCATCCAACAAAATCGTAAAGCCGGCCTCCTCACAAGCGATCTTCACTTGCTTATAAAACCGTTTTGGGTGTGATTGACATGAAAGATTTTGAATCTTTTGAACAGAACTCTTCTTATTCAATGGCATATCAAAATGATCCAAAATCTCACGCATATTTGTTTACCTCTGATCTTTTCAAAAAAACGACTGTTTCTTTAGGTTCTGTAGCTTCAATAAGGTTTAATCTGACCTTCTTAACGATTCCAAAGAAGAAAAAAATCTTGCCAATCTCAATCTGATTTAAGAGTTATATTTCATGTTTCTTTTACAAACAAGACAATGATGATTGCCTTTTATATATTTAATACAATCATAATAGTAAAACAATTTCTAAAAGTATTATCTTAATTAAGAAGTTAAATATATTGAGTTTTATGGCAAAGATGTTCACGCCTTACCAATTTGCTTATTATTCACCTATAATAGTATTATCAATATGAACAGATTCAAAAACGCTGCTCATCCAAAAAATGATAGAGCAGTGCGGTTTACGTGTCATTCACCTTCGCTTAACCATTCCAATAATTCTCTACATATCCAATAAATACCCTGCATAGAATTTTTCCTGCTCAATTACTCCCCTAAACGACGATGTTTTACGGCATGATAGAATAATGAACAGACAAAATTATAATTGTAAATTTTCTTTCATATATACATTATTTTATAAAGCACTAAATTATTTAACGCATTGTGCTTGATATACTCTATCATATCACACTAATTTAAATTTAGGCATATAATTATAAAGAATAGAGATCATGCAATCTGAAAATAATACTTTTATCTATACACTTGGCCCTGCAGATACTAACTGTGCAGCAGCAGCACAGTGGTGGCTTGACAATCACAATCAAAATATTTTGTCCACTGACTCGAGATCCCGTATTATCTTATACGCAACTCTTTAAGAAGCATTTAATGAACTTGCTCAGAAAAAGGATGGATATCTCTTAAGCTGTGCTGCTTACCCTGATTTGCATACACTCATATTTACCCGTTTAGGTGATATGCAATTATTTGACAGCTTTATCATGCCTACTCACTCTATGGTTTTAGCTAAACGAAATAACATTGATGAAATTAAAACCGTAGTGACTCATCCTGCCCCGCAAGCTCTGATAGCTCATCAATATGACAAAGTATTTGCCAACAGCAATGCTGATGCAGCAGTTCTTTGTAAGGCTGAAAAAGCCGATGCTTGTATCACAACATCGGTTGCAGCAAATCGCTATAGGCTGAATATTGTTGAAAATTTTGGACCAGTGCCAATGGCCTTTTTGCTCCACTCGCTAAAGTCAACTCATCATGAAAAAATCTGAAGCGCTTCTTTCCATTGTTAACTTGGTTGACAAATTCCGTATGCGCCAAGAACGAGATGGGAGCATTAAAGAACCAACTTCAGCAGATAATAATATGATCAATGAATTGATCACTCTGCTGAACCACCATGCCAATATTCTTGACGGATTATCTCCAAAACTTTTAGCGACCACTTCTGATGATCTTCATCAGTGGATGATCAGCGGTTTAACGACCCCTCCTAAATTTGATAACACTTTGGCTGCTTTCAAAGCCCCATTACCAGATGCGCCCTTGTTTTTCTTGGCTCCAATGCGTGCAACAAATGGACCTGATCCAGAAGGATTCCGGCTGGAATTAGTTACAGGATATCGTCATGAAACGGCCTATCTTGCTGACGCCTCAAAATATACAAATAATTATCTATCACCATTTCAATGTATAAAAATGGGAATAGCATCAAGAGGTTTTTTAGAAGGCAATTGCATTGTTCTATTCCCAGAATCTGTAGCGGCTGCTCAAAAAATTGATAAGCAAGCATTTGCTTTGTTTTTTTTCAGTAAATTCTTTGATATTTACAACAAGCAAACAATTGTGGAAGCTGAACGTTTACTCGGTCGAGATAGTAAATTCCTGTTCGGTCAATTGCATAGTCGTAACTTATCTAAAGAAGACATTTACGATGCTCGCTGTTTGTGGGGCTATTATCATGACTATGCACATCATACTGGACCGCGGCCATTGGATAAAAATCTGTATATAAAATTAAATTGGTTTACAGGTCTTCTAGAAGAAACTAAAGTTGATTTAATTACAGTGCGTATTATGCTACAAAATCATCCAAAATTTTGGAAAGAAATAACTGAATTTGTCCTATTAGAACGCATATTCCGTTATCCAAAAGGTTCTGATCAGCATATGACATTCGATGCTGGTACAGGGATCTTGCTTTTTGAAATATTGATGCGGAACAAAGCATTGATTGAAACAAATCAAGGTTATCTTCAATTTGATTTGGAGCGTCTTGAAAAAGTAATAATATTGATGATAGCAGATATAGAAGCACTTGAAGCATTAGATGATGATTCTTATTTGGCAGGAGCTAAAGATTATATCCAAAATAATCTTGGAAAACCACAGACCTCAAAGTCACGATTTAATTTTTCAACATCATCTTATGCACAGCGAGTGATTAGAGGATTAAATCATTGAGTTTTATAAAAGGACGGTTACTATTATTTACTTTTGCCATTCTAGCATTGTTTTCCATAAGTTGGTTATTATCTAAGAATTTGGTTAGCAATATACCCGTCATGCATGCGGTTGGACTTAGGTTGTTTGCCACCGCTGCCACCTTATGGCTGATTGCAATATTTCGTGAGAAAGCTGTTTTCAGATCCCTACCATTGCTTTCCATGATACCTTCTTTTTTAATTCTCTCAGTGTTAGGATTCTCGCTGTATTTTGTATGCAGCTTTGGTGCATTAAAATCGCTCAAAGCCAGTGATTTAACTATGGTTCTCGCTACTATTCCAGGGATTACTTATATATTAGGTGCATTGACAAATGTCCTTAAATTCTCATGGCTGAAGTTTAGCGGAGTGATAATTGTCAGTGTAGCAGCTATAGCATTTAATATAAACAGTGGAGAAGGTGGATATTATAACCTAATAGGAATAGCTCTTGCTTTAACAGCAGCACTTTCTTACTCTGCTTATGGCTTATTGTCTAAACGTTATCTTAAAAATTTACCTTTGCTCACCTCATTGGCTTGGATCACGACAATTTCTGCAGCATCATTTATGCCATTATTTATTTTTGATCCTGCCCCACTCTTATATCTTAAGTTAGAAGATATATTTAAAATATTGATTTTAGGAACTGTTTGCTCGGCACCAGTTTACGTATTATACCAAAAAGTTTTAGCCGAAGGAGGCGTATTATACGCCAACACTATCGGCGTATTATCCCCTTTTGCAGTGGTTGCATGTGAATGGATAATCGGCTCGAGCCCTTCTCTCAATATGATCAAAATAATTGCTATGATTGTAGTTGTTATAGGGATGACACTCTTATTCATAGATGCATCAAAGGTATCTACATGGCAACATAAACGCCATTCTCAAAACTCCAAATTTAATGAGGAAACAAAATGAAAAAACTCGCGTTAGTTTGCCAGCGCAATGCAAAATTACCATTTATATTTGAAGCAGCACAAGCAGCTAATATCGAATTAATAATGATCTATGATACCGCTGAAAGCGCTCCCACTCAACACCCCGCAGCAGTAACTTCAACTTGGCAACTTCCTGTTTTTGATAACCCAGAGGCAGCTCTAGACACTTTTGCAACGGAAGCAAAAGAACGCAATATTTCTGGGATTATGACCCTTCGCGAAGAAGCTATCCTATGGACAGCTTTGGCTGCAAAAAAAATCAATACTCCAAGTATTGAACCAGAAGTAGCAGCATTAACCCGAAATAAATATCTCATGCGTCAAGCTTTTGCTAAAGCAGGCTTAAGAACACCAGGATTCTTTTATATAGATCATCCAGAAGACCTATCAAAAACACAAGCCTTGGATTATCCAGTCGTTATTAAACCCGTCTCTGGATGGGCAAGTACAGGCGTAATGTTAGCTAAAAATTCCGCTGAACTTTCTGATCTCATTAAAGCCGTATGGAATGTTCAGCATAAAGACATGGCACGTTTTAATGATAAAAGTAAACCTGTAGGTTTAATCGTAGAACAGTATTTGCCAGGAAAAGAGTTTGTCGTAGAATGCTTTGTTGATACAGCAGGTGTACACGTTCTGGCCATTGGAGACAAGGGACAGCCTGAGGGACCATGGTTTGAAGAAACAATTTATCGTCAACGCTGTGATATAGATGATCCTTTAATTATTGCTTTATGTGAGGCTGCATGCTCTGGAGTTAAAGCTCTTGGTATAAATATAGGTGCTGCCCATGTAGAGCTACGCCTAGATGCTCATAATTTACCTTATATCATTGAGATTGGCGCTCGTATAGGTGGATCGGGTGTCTCCCATTTTATTGTTGAGCAAGGTACAGGGATTTCATTTGCAAAACTATGTATGAATGCCGCTTTAGCTGAAAAAAACTTAGACCTTCCCGATATACTCCCAGCTGAAAAAGTGGCGGCAAATTATATTATTCCTCTTCGTGGTCATGGACGGTTTTCTGGATTTTTAGGTCTCGATAAGGTTGCACAGCATCCTCAAACCGCCAGAACTATCATTTTCTTTGAAACCAATCATCTTTCACCACCTCCACCAGCATTTGGTGGATATCCTGGTTTTATTTTCTCTGTTCATAACTCAAACGAAGAAGCACGCAATTACCATAAATGGCTCGATGATACCTTAAGCATCATATGGCAAAACATTGATTTATAATGATAATTTATCTTTATTCATATTGAATAAGAACCCCGATATTGTAGGATTTTCTCATTTTAATCTGTTTATCAGATGGACAAATTTTTTAAAGCATTTGAGAAATGCTATAGTAGATAAAAATAAATCAACATGATATTTTCATATTTATTAAAGCACATGGTACCATTATTAAAAAATTCTGCACAAACAATGGTTTTAATTCCGATAGTAGAACAAGACTTTGAAAATCACATTTATTATTTTTAAAAAGATTGCTTAAAAATGATAGCGCAATCCACCAGAAAAACGAACTCCAGAAAAACCAGCCTTGGTTAACCTATGCTGATAGCTAAGATCACTGTGAAGTGTAACTTTAGAAGAAAACTGTGAATTGACACCCAAGCCAACTTCTAAGGAAGAACCAAAAGAACTCAACTGAAAAACATCTTTAAAATGAACAAATTGTTCTTTACCAAAACAATGAGCAAGATGAATATTTCCATAAAAAGAAATGATACGATCCTTTTCAGAGGCTGTAAATGTTTTACTTAAACGCCCACCAACACGCATAAACCATTGATCTATTTTTTTCATCTCAACATCAAATCCATCAATATCACGAAACTTATCAAATTGAAGATGTTGATAAATAAGCTGAAGTTGCGGATCAAAAATAAGATCTTTATATCCTGTCATAGACACTTTACCAGCAGAAAACGACACGTTCAAAGGATTTGCTTTTAATGTCGCCGTCTTACCCCAAACACGGCTACGCACATCCCCTTTAAACAAACCATAAGATAAAAAACTATCTATATAAAAATCAGTGTAATGTTTCACACTAGCATATGCCGTAAATGACCATTTATTAAATGTACTCTTTTGACTTTGTTCCACGTTATGAGGTTGTAAGGAAAGCTTTCCATAGGTTCCCATAATCCCAAAAGATGTCGTACTATATGCACGCTCTATTGTTTTGAGCAAAATATCTGTTTTTATAGCGTTATAATCAACATGACCATCGTACCCATATTTAAGTGTAGAAAGATCTGAGACATAACGATAACTCCCACCATAACCGTGGACAGATAAAGCAAAGTTCCCTTCAACTTTTAATAATTTACGAGGAATAGACCGCCTAACTTGCAACTGCTTTTGTTGATGACTCATATCCATGAGCCCAACATGAAACAACGCATTTGGTAACAAAAGATAGGTCGGAACTTGTGGAACAACCTCTCTGACCTTTAACTCAGAAAGGGGAATAGCAGACACCTCTAAAGCAGGCTGAATATATTTACTTTCAAGGCGAAAATCCCAAAAATCTCCATCTCCTTCAACCAATCTTTGAGAAGTTTGTGCATTTCCAAGAGCAGAAGCTGGACCATAAGCATGAAGATAATATTGGTAAGGCAAACCCTCTAATGCGATATAAGCACGATTTAACTGAAAAGAATCCTCTGCCGCTTTTCCAGAAACCTGAATAAGTGAAATACTATGAGCATTTTCACCGGTTGCTATCTCACCCTGATTTCCTGCAACAAATTGCACATAAACTGTTGTTTTTCCAGAAACATCACCATGTATTAAAAGCCGATCAGTTTTTGTATTATCGAGCAAACCATCACTACTGAGATGCGTATTGAGATAAATATCTGCCCTATCTTGCGCACTATAAACTTCTTTTTCTCCCTTCCCAATATGAAGTGTCTGATACTCCTGAAACATTGGAGTCTCAAAAGCAATAAAACTATCAGAAACTTTCACAAATGAAATAGACGAACTTGTACGGTTTGCAACTTGCAAATCGATCTCTCTTCTTTTTGTCAAAAACCATTTTGATCCCCCTGTTAAATAAAGCTCAGCAATAGAATCATCGGCAACACGAGTCCCTCCTATCAATGAAGAAGAATTAGCCAAAATCGCTACACTTCCCCCCTTTTCAGCTGTTAATAATAAATCACCAAAAATTTTTGTACCTTCTGTTACTCCAATATAAATACGACTGTTATGACTATGAACAGCTGTCCCATCTGGAACCTCAAAAATCGTCCTTTTCAAAAAGACAAGCCCCTGTTCATATGCATCATTTTCCTCATCCCTCTCAAAATACATACCATGTTTGTTACCTATTGCTTTAATTGTTGAATCTTCAATATTAACCCGCGAAATTAAAATATTTCCTTCCCTGCCGTTATTGGATGGCGTGTTAGAATCTTGTCCAACTGTTAAAACATGAACATCCGTAGAAATAATATTCGTATTTTTTACATAAACAGAACCCTGATGTTTTACATTGAAAACTGTATGTGTAATTTTTTCATTTGTATTTTCTTTGTCTTCTGTTTTTTGATATTTTGAAGCAATGGTAACACCATCTAAAGTCGCACTCCCCCCTCTCCCCACATAAAGCGCAGCAGCATCATTCACATCAATAAATCCACTTTTCATCTGAATACCCGCCTCATCCCTAACGAAAAGAGCACTCTCTTGACCGATACCCAAACCTTCCACTTTAATTTTTGTATTCGTTAACGTAACAGATGCTCCTCGCTTCTCTGCATAAGCAGCAATCTGAGAAGCCTCAATTGTTCCACGATTAACCTCAATCATTCCACTATCAGCTTTAAGACCTATTGATACATTTTTTAAAGCTGAATCGCTCAAAACAATTTTTCCCCCTCGTGATACAAAAACACCATAAATATCTTCTATACCCGCAGTCCCTTCAACCTCTACACGCGTTGCCTGAATAACTGTATTTGGCTCCTGCACTACTATAGCAGCAGGTAACATGAGAGAACGACCCTCCCCATTCTTTTCTTTAACAGGCGCCGTGAATTTATATACTTTATCACTAATTGTATGCTTTGAACCATCACTGCATCCGTAAGGTAATTTGTTTTCATCACATGACAGTGATGTATATGAATGAGAATGTGCCTCAATATTTATATTTAACAAAAAAGAAAAAATAGCTGCTGTAAAAAAGCACGAATACAAGTGATTGTTAGATACCTTGACTATCATTGTTTCTCAAAACTTTCTTTTTTCAACAAAAACAAAAAATGCTGGAAAAAAAATAAACCACAAATTAAACACAATAAGAACAAAACAAACAAAATTATTTTATTTTTTATGATAAGATCATAGCATTTAATAATATGTTTTGTGTTTTATGTAAAGAAAGAACAAAAAGTTTAAAAATACCATTTAGGATGAAAATCCCTTTAAAGAAGGCATCTCAAAAACCGCTGAAAACTGTAATTACAAAAGTCCCAAAAACCAATCTTAAAAAAACGTGAAAAAATGCGAATTTTGAAGAGATATAATATTCAATTTATCTCACCACAAAAAAATAAAAATACAACAACATGAGAATAACTTTTAAGATTAAACGATTAAAACGTTTTAATAAAACACAGCACAAAAAGATACAATATACGAAATCTATAACCGCATCATCTCTTCAACCACAACAAAAAAATAAGAAATTGCACACTAATGTATAAGCTAATGTACACAATTTCTATATTAAAAATGCTAAATATCTAACAAAGAAATTTGAATAAATAAAAAACTTCTCCTAATACCCTATCATCAATGATTTGAATTAATAAATGTAATATTTTAGATCTTTTGATAAAATCTAAAATACAGTAAAACACTCACTATTCTGAACTTAAAAAACACCAAAATAAAATTTCATCAAAATTAGCTCTATGAAAGCTATCTGTTTATTATCGTTAAAGAAGATATTTTAGCAAAGCTATTATTTGACATTCTTTATATGGAATAAATTTCTCTAAACAACAACTCACTATCCTCCGCTAGCATCATCTGACAACAACACTATTGCCAATCTCGTAGCTGATGAATATAACTACATTAGAGAAAAAGAGCTATATCTCTCTTCTCCCGTTTAATATTTTTATTTAATTATTGCTTTAAAAATTAATGTTCTACTGTTGATGATCACTTGTGCAAAGCTTTTTTTATTTTCTGGCGCTTTTTATCATTTTCAAAACGTAACATCAAATCTCGCTCTTGTTGTGTCGAATTGGTTACACCAAAAGTATCATTGTCCATAACCTGCTGATACCCTGCTACCATTAAATTGACTAAAAATGAATCACTTCGCGGCGTTGATGAAAAATAGATTCCCTTTGAATCTTGTAATTTGTACCGATAACCTGCTTTAGTCATGCACTCATAAACTGCTGCAAAATCACTTGCACGCGAATCCATATTTTTAGAAGAAGCGTAGATTGGTTTCCAACCACATTTTGACAGTGCTTGTTGGACCATAGACTTACTGACACCAGACTTTTCCCATAATTCTAACGTCGATGGGGGAGGTTTGCTAATACACCCAGCAGAGCTTAATAAAATTATAGCAATCAATAATTTCAATGTTTTTTTCATTTCCCCCTCCGTCAATATTTACGATAGAAAGACTGATAAGTCTTCTAATATTTTCTCACACGCAAGATGACTTTTGTTAGCATATAGATATTGAAGAAACAATCCCACCCCCCATGCAAAAACAAGAATGGAAGGATTTTTGATTACAGCAGCCTCAATACTTAAGGTTGACATTCAGGTTGTTCTTTATGCTCTTGACAATGAGGACTATTCAAACGCCTCTCTACACTTCGCTGAGGAATAACTGCATCAGGCTGACAAATTGGAAGATTTTTATATTTCTCACACCACTTCATTCTTCCCAATTTATCTTGGAAACCTGCTTGGATCATACATGCATTCACAGACTCCTCAGCATTGAATTTCTCATCCGTACTTGTTTCTGTATCAAGACGACCATCAAAATGCTGTATTCCACATTCTAACAGAGCTTTTTTGATCTCAAGCTGATCAGCACCGGATTTTTCCCATGCATCTACAGCTGTTCGAGAAGGCTGCTCAGGGTAGCATCCAGCCATAACAAATAAGGTTATCCCGCTTAATAATTTTAAAATCTGCTTCATTTTCCTATCCTTGAGTAATTTTGATATTACGAAACAATCTATAAATTATTTTACATACTGTTTTTTATTTCCAAAACAATGATGAACATTATCAACCTATATTATTTTATCTTTCCGAAGATTATGCCATAATTATTATATCAAAAATACGGTAAAATTATTACTAAAATCATCTATCTATCAACGATATGCTTATAATTATTATCAATATTTTGATTACAACCAAAATAGATATTTTATATTATTGCGCCAACAGTTGTGGTACCCATAAATAAATAGCATTGACATGCTGAATTAAGCCCCCCGCGTACGGGTATGAGAAACATGAAGGTAGGGATTGTGATCGTCACAAACAGCAAGACTTAAGGTTTGCATTCAGGTGCATTTTTATATTTTTTACAAAAAGGGCTGTTCAAGCGCTTCTTGACACTGCGCCTCGGGATGACAGCGCCTGAACGACAAATCGGCAAGTTTTCGGCTCTAAAAGTATAACATGGCCCACCCGCTCTTGCTACCTCTTCATCTTTATAGCGGAAACCTGATTGAAGCATGCAAGCATAAATTGTTGCTTTTGCATTGATGCTCTGCTTTCTATTTTCTGGATCGACATCATAAGGAGTTGGCATACCACATTCTAACAAGCCTTTTCCTATCTCTGTAAAATCTGCTCCTGGCTTTTCCCACGCACTCAAATACCCTCCAGGAGTTTTATTAAACTGACATCCGGCTATACTCAATAGAGTTATCGCACTTAATAATTTTAAAGTTTGTTTCATTTTTTACTCCATGATTTAATTCAAGGCTTTTGTTCTAAATGAAACGTGCCATAAAACTTTTGGCATTTATAATCCACATCTCCAAGACAGGTATGGGAATTTATGGGATTTGTAGCCACTCTCTACCATTCTATCAAAAAGTTACTACCAGCAGGTATTGTCTCGTAGGTATAGCCATTACCGCCAATCCATCGGCTTACAAAGTCATATCTATACCCATCAAAAACCTGTTTCATGCGTCTGTGAATGGCTGCTATGATGGTCTGTCATGCCAACAATCGTCATACTTTCCCCCATTACATTGATATCTTGACCAGAAATCAGATGAGAAGCAATAATCGTAGCATCTCATTGTACATCCATATCAACATTGCCTGTTGCCTCAAGGATAGAGAGAATTGTTGTTGTGTGTGTTCAGAGCTATTGGAAGATTTCTCGTGTAAAAAGCCACTTTCCGATGATTTTTTTTTGCTGGTTGTAGTGTTCTTGAGCGCATTTTATGGTAATATCGAATAATTTTTCACCGAAATACAGTTGCGGAGTGCATTTTGTCCGCCTCCACTTGTGATAAAAATTACTCTTGTATCAATATTAAAAAAATAAGTTTGATCCTTCCTCTTGTGAGAGCAATAAGAATCGTAAAACTGTCACACGTTCATTGTTCTCTTTAATTTACTCTTCTATGAAATTTTATTGTAATACCTTGCTGCTGTTTATTAAAGTTTTTGTAAAAACAATGATACAATGCCTCATGTAACTTTGTTATCCACTATTTTCTACCAACGCCAATCCTCTTTGAGAAAAAATACATAAAGAACTTTATCTTCGCTTCTAAAAGCAATAGTAATTTTCTAAACAACAAAATTTAAACAACCAATTTTTTAAAGAGCTAAAAAACAATTCTTACAATAACTTCTTTCGTAAAACAGAACTTCATTAATACGTTTAGAAAAAGATATCTGCCTATAATCTTGTATCTGGTAAAATCTATTTGCGCTGTTAGGCATTTTAACCTGAAAGACTTATATTGATGGCACAGCTCACCATCAAAAAACGTCTAATATTTATATGATTTGGTCGTTACCGTAAGCAATGGCTCACAAAAACTTCCAAAGCAAAATAATAACGAGCAGATTTTTTCAATCTAGATTGTTCTAACCTTTAGAGAAAACAATCAAACACCTGTTCTCCTGATGACATCAGCTATTTATTTTGAGTTTTTTCTCTATTCACATTTTATTCAGCTTCTTTTGCTTAAAATTATAAAGTTTAAGTACATAGAAACAAACAACAAGCCAAGCAATCCAACTAACACCTATAATTAAAACCGGTCGTGTCTCATCAAAATACCATAAGAGAATAAAAATAAAAACCATAAATAAAATAGAAAAAATCGACCCTATTGGCCAAAATGGAATGGGAAATTTTAAACCATTCTGTGCTTCTTTAGGCATCTTAATTCGCATAGAAAATTGTGAAAGTAGAATCATCATCCAAACAAAAACTGTCGCAAATGTTGCCATTGCGGCAATAAGAAAAAAAAGCTTTTCATGATAAAAATAATTAAGGACAGCACCAAGAAGAAAGATACCGAAGATCATCAAAATAACAAAAACTGGTATACCATTTTTTGATAAATATTGAAACTTTTTTAAAGCATAACCTTCCTGCGATAAACCATGGATCATACGACAAGCACCATACATTCCACTATTCATTGCTGAAATAGCCGCTGTAACAACAACAATATTTAAAATATTTGCTGCATACGAAATCCCAAGATTTTCAAAAATAGATACAAAAGGGCTATCCATAAGACCAATCTCATTCCAAGGATAAAGAGACATTAAAATAGCTAACGTCATGACGTAAAAAAGCAAAATACGAACTGGAGTAGAATTAATTGCCTTTGAAATCGTTTGATGAGGGTTTTGAACTTCCATAACTGCCATGCCAATAATTTCTATGCCACCAAAAGCAAAAACAACAACACTAAAGCAAGCTAAAAAACCAAACCAACCATTTGGAAAAAGTCCACCATTTTTCCATAAATTATGAACAGTAACGGTAGAAAAATCTGCACCTTCACCCCACCCCCAAAAAATAATTGCTATTCCTAAAATAATCATCGCAATGATAGCTATAACTTTAATAGAAGAGAGCCAAAACTCTAGTTCACCATAGACTTCTACAGCAGCTAAATTAATACCTGTGATGATTAATGTAATACTCAGTGCCCATACCCAAGGAGCAACATCAGGATACCAAAAACCCATATAAGTCGCAAAAGCTGTAATATCAGCCAAACCAACAAGAATCATCTCAAATACATATGTCCATCCCGTTAAAAAACCTGCTAATGGTGATATGTAATTTGCCGCATAACGAGCAAAAGAACCAGGCAATGGATTATGAAGTATCATCTCTCCTAGAGCCCGCATAACCATAAAAATAGCTAAACCAGCAATACAATAGGCAATCAAAACACTGGGACCCGCAAGCTTAATTGCCTGTGCAGACCCATAAAAAAGACCTGTTCCAATAGCAGAACCAAGAGCTAAAAAAATAACTTGGCGCTTACTCATACCCCGTTTCAGTTCATTTATTGCCATTTCTTTCCTTACTTTTTGAAATGCTGACAATCCACACCACGATAACAGCTCTATGATAAATAAAGCCTTATGTTTCTTTCACAAATATATTTCAAAAAACATCGAAGACCAGCCAGTCCAACACTTTGCTCTAAACAATGAAAAAATACTTTTATTGCGAATTATTCAGCTTTTATAGCCTACAATTTCGTATTATTTTATTCAAATAAAGTGATAATGAATTTTTTCACAATTGTCATTTAATTCATTTCGTATTCTCTAGTTTTTTACAGAGAAAATTAACCTTAATGTAATCTAAACTTTTAGGCTTCTATTTCGGTGCACTGAAATAGAAGCCTAAAAATTCATAACAAACACAAAAATTCATAACAAACACAAAAATTCATAACAAACACATTAACTATGCATACAATTAATTTTTTGTTACTTTAAGCAAACTTTCTTTGAGCCCATAAAACAAACTTTTTATGCCAATTGAATAGCTCAATCAATGATAATACGAATCTCGCAAGTCTTCAAAAGCATGAGAAAATTTATCTACAACCCATCTTTTAAGGACTCCAGCTGCCTTAACGACAAGCTTTCCAATGAAAAAAAAATATACGATAAAAAAAGCATCTTTGATTATTGGTCCGATGATAGCGTTCTCATTACCTCTGGGAATTTGCCCTGAGATAGCAATAAAATCTTTGTTTTTCGCTGAAATAAGAGGCTCTTTCTCTTGAGCCACTATCATAATGAAAACTTCCTCTGGAAAGCTAGCTCTCCTAAAATTTGCATGAATCTCAAGAGTTTGAGAGAAAAAAAGAACTGTTATTGAAACACATAATTTAGCACTTTTAAACATTCTTTTCTCCTTTTTTATTTTAAATATCAAAAATGAACTATAAAATTCATAAAGTATTAAAAATAAGAAGAATATAAAATAAAAATTTTATTTTTACTTGATACAATACATATATCATAATTTATATTTATAAAAATACAATATCACGAATATATAATTCGTATATATTATTTAACTTATATTAAAATTTCTGATATAAATCAGAAAATATAGGTGCTTTAATTTTATAGTTTCTATAAAATAACAAAATATCTAGTTAACTACAAAAATCAGATATATACAGTAATAAATATATAATTTATTAAATAATTCAAATATAGTATTGCTCCTCTATATTTTCATATGAGGAAGTTTCAAAATTCAATATCCCCCTTCAGCATTGACCTTAAAACAAATACTATTGAAAACTTAATGAAGGAAAAATTGTTTCTGGTAAAACAGATAATAAGTGCCCTTCACGCACAAGTATATGTGCTTGATGAAGATCTGGAGCCAGATAGCGATCTTCCTTAAGAGAAGCAACATTTTTTCGTAGACATTCCATAACAGATTGCAAAAAAGTACTTGTTTTTAAAGGTGCACGATATTCAATTCCTTGTGCCGCAACAAGCGTTTCAATGCCAATAAGTGTAAAAAGATTTTCGCTCATGACCAATAACCGACGCGCTCCATGGCAAGCCATTGAAACATGATCTTCTTGATTGGCAGAAGTTGGGGTTGAATCAACGGAAGCAGGATGGGCCATTTGCTTATTTTCAGACATTAAAGCTGCCGCTGTTACTTCAGCAATCATAAAACCTGAATTAAGACCCGCATTATGTGCTAAAAAGGCTGGAAGTCCATAAGAAACTGCTGGATCAACCATAAGAGCAATACGCCGTTGAGAAATAGATCCTATTTCACATAAAGCAAGAGCAATCTGATCAGCAGCAAACGCTACAGGTTCAGCATGAAAATTCCCACCTGATACAACTTCACCATTCCTTAAAATCAATGGATTATCTGTAACAGCATTTGCTTCAATAATCAGTGTTTTTGCTGCTGCCAGCAAAATATCAAAACATGCCCCCATGACCTGTGGCTGGCAACGTATACAATAAGGATCTTGTACACGCTCATCCCCCTGTAAATGTGCTGCACGAATTTCTGAATCCTCTACAAGCTTTTCTAATGTTTTCGATACGGCAATCTGCCCATAATGTCCTCGTAAAATATGGATATCAGGATGAAATGGCGCCGTTGATCCCATGATAGCATCTGTCGTCAAAGCCCCTGCCAACAATCCACCACACAATGCCCGATAACCTCGAAAAAGACCAGCAAGTGCAAGGGCTGTTGATGTTTGAGTCCCATTAATAAGAGCTAGACCTTCCTTTGCCTCTAAAATAATAGGGGACAATCCCGCTTTCTCTAATGCAACCGCCCCACTCATACGAATATTTTGAAAAAATGCTTCCCCTTCTCCTATCATAACAGCCGCCATGTGAGCAAGTGGAGCTAGATCACCTGAAGCACCAACAGACCCTTTTTCAGGGATGACAGGAATGACGCCCTTTGCAAGCATATTTTCCAGCAAATTTACCAATTCTAGACGAACTCCTGAAGCCCCTCTTCCTAAAGAGATAAGCTTTAAGCTCATTATCAAACGCACAATATTTTCTGCTAAAGGTTCTCCCACCCCACAACAATGGGACAAAATAAGATTTCTCTGTAAAACAGCAACATTGTCCGCATCAATTTTAATGGAAGCCAATTTCCCAAAACCAGTATTAACACCATACACTGGCTTACTTCCAGCAGCAATTTCAGAAATGCGCTGCGCTCCTTTCTGGATAGCTAAATGCGTATTATTATGAAGTTTACCCACTTCTCCATTAAAATAAATATCTTTAAGTTCACTAAGCGTTACCTCGCCCGGTTTTAGTGTAATCATCATGATTTTCTTTCTTCGTTCATTAAAGTACAATGCTTAACATTATTGATCTTTCTATAAAACAAAAAAAACTATAACGACTCTTTAAAGCGATAATGCTTTCTTAAAGATATTCCTTACAATGGAGTCATTATCCAAAAGTAGAATAGTTGACGATAAATGAAAATGAAATATTGACAAGCACAACCAAAGTAATGGATTTCAAAAATAGATAACACTTTAATTTATAATCATAATCTATCATGCTTCATATTAAATAAGAAAGCTGAATATCTTAAAACTCTCTCATTCCAAATCTGTGTATGTTGAATAAATCAAAACCATTCGCTTGCACGTCATAAGCGAAATTGGCGTATGGATAAACTGTACAAAAAAGGACTACTCCTCTTATGAGCCGTGTCAAGGGCTGTCGCAACATTGGGAGATGAAAGTGTGGATGGTGCAGGCTTATTCTTTTATGAAGCGTAAAGATGAAAAAATCAATGGATTTATTATCAAGCTATTCTTACTAAACTTATAAAAACCTTAAATAGATAGCTGTCACAATCTATCATGATTGCAAAAATCAAACTCTATAGAAAATTAAAAAACTTATTCAACACATCACAACAGAGAAGAAATTGAGCTTTTTTGCTACTTCTAAAATTGTATTTAAAGCGCCAGATTGAAACCTAAAAAGCACATCTTCAATAAAACCACACAAGACTCGCCCTAACTCGTTATTTAAAATAAAAATAAAAGAAGTTTTCTTATATCAAAAATTTTAATTAACATATTGTTTTTATATTATATCTTCAAAAAAGAGAAATGCTCCATATAACATATTTATATTTTACTTTTTTGTTATATTGAATATGAATTTAGAGATAATTTCAAAATGAGTTGTTTTTTAAAGGTGCTTCCAAGCCATTACCTTTTTTACTACAAATTTCTGATTATGATAATTTTTTGTACTTTTTCAGTTGTTTTTGTCAAAATTTATTAAAAACACTCTCATTTAATAACAAAAAACAATCATAAAAACAAAGAATTATCAAATATTTCTATTCAATCTACCTCTTTCCATTTTATAAAATAATCTGTTGTTAAACTGCAGTAAAGAAAGCGCTTCGATGCTATAATGCAGAGCATAAGTTTTCTATTTAAACTCTCTCATATTAAATGAACAATGAAAATCAGCGGTAATAAGATGTCAATGTGAATGCTGAAGAAGAAAAAACCTTTCTCTCTCAAAGTCTGACTTAATAAGGCGTTAATTTTCTGAATACCGCCCACTCTGATGTGTTAAAAGAGCAAAAGCAATCATCGATATCGGATTATCCTGCATACATATAGAGCTCACTTTGATACAAAAGCTCCAAATTGCCTTGCACTTCATATTTCTTTATCAATGCGACCAATTGCCGCAAATATTCTTCCCCATAGCAAGCAATAGCGCGTTGCACTTGCGTTGAAGAGCGGCTCATTCCAATAAAAGCTTCAGATGGAATCATCATCGTCCAATTGTGCGTATGAAAAGAAATCTTTTCTGGATCTACCCCAAAGCCATCACTCATTTCCTGTAAAAAATCAAAATTACGATAATAACGGGAATAATTTGGACTCATCTTCTCTAACAATGTCTCATAAGCCTCTAGAAATTCGCTATGCTTGAAATAACGATTATTTTGAATAACCGCCATGACACCATTGACCCGAAGTTGATCTGAAATAACGCGAAGCAATTTAGGGCGATCCATCCATTGAAATGCCTGCGCTGCAACGATAAGATCTACCTTGCCTATTTGAGGCAATAGATCTTCGGCTCGGCCCTGATACCACCGCACGTTCGGAAATTTTCTTCGTCCCTGCTTAATCATATCTTCCGATACATCAATAGCATGATATTGGTGCTCGTTGCCTAAAAATTTAACAATCCCCTCTAATGCGATGCCTGTCCCAGCGCCTATATCCACGATGGACAAATTCTTTTTGTTCTTAAAAGGAAAGAGCATGGTCTTAAATAAAGTAAGGGGATAGCGAGGACGATAGCGATTATAATCATCAGCCAATCCGTCAAATTTTTCACTTTGCTGTTGGACACTTTCTATCATAGAACTTTGTCTCTCCTTACAGTTGCTGATATACATAATTAAAAAGTCTTTTTATCCAATACGTTAAGCATAACTTCTAAAGGAAGAAAATAGGAACTGCCCTTACCTTCTATTTTTCTATAAAATTGATCCTTACATTTTTCTCTTTTCCAGTTATTATCTGCACATTTTGAAACCCAAAACTCCTACGAAAATAATATAATTTTCTGTAATAATAATTAATATGAATATTATTGATCTTTTATAAGATGACATCTATATTACTATTATTATTTTAATATCAACAAGTCACTTAAGCGTACCTAAAACGCAGAGAGATATCAATTTATTGATAAATACGCCTGTTTATAAATTTCAAAATACTTTCCACCAAGAAAAAAAACTCTATATAATACATAAAATATCTGTGGAGACATCTTTATGTTAAATGTACAAACTTCTTCAATGTTTAGAATATTAAAACGATTTTCAATTATTATTTTTTTGGTATGGTTAGTGCCATTTTTAAGTGGTTGCGGATTCAATGCGATACCAACAAATGAAGAAAAAGCACATGCAGCATGGAGTGAAGTGCTCAATCAATATCAACGTCGTACAGACCTCATCCCTAATCTTGTAGAAACAGTTAAAGCTTACGCAGCTCATGAACAAAGTGTTTTCACAAATGTAATTGAAGCACGTGCTAAAGCAACACAAGTCAACATTAATGCAGATATGTTGAATAATCCAGAAATTATGCAGCAATATCTCAAAAATCAAGCAAATTTATCAAGTGCACTTTCGCGACTTATGGCTGTTGTTGAAAACTATCCAGATCTTAAAGCAAACCAAAACTTTCTTGCTCTTCAATCACAATTAGAAGGAACAGAAAACCGTATTTCCGTTGCGCGCCGCGATTATATTGAAACAGTACGTGCCTACAATACTGCACTCAAAACAATGCCGACGATGATTTGGGCAAAATTATGGTTTCATGATGCTAAACCTATGCCAACTTTTACCATCGATACTGATAGCCAACAAACACCAAAGGTTAATTTTAATTAATGAAATCATTTCGATACTCTTTGCAACGTATTGTATTTCCAAAATTATGGGCTTTTATCTGCTCTCTGTATTTAGTTGCTGCATTGGGAAGTATCGCTTGTTCGCAAATAAAATTTCCTCATTTAACAGGTTATGTTAATGATGTGGCTCATTTGCTCGATAATGCAACCAAGGAAGACTTAACAAAAAAACTGGCAGCACTCGAAGAGAAAACGGGAGATCAAATTGTTCTTGTAACACTCCCTACTCTTTCGGGCAATGATATAGAAACGTACAGCAATTCTCTTTTTCGTACATGGGGATTAGGCCAAAAGAAGATCAATAATGGTGTATTACTGGTCATTGCACCGAATGAACGCACAGCACGTATCGAAGTTGGATATGGTTTGGAAGGAGAGCTAACAGATGCTCTTTCCTCTGTCATTATTAATAGCTTCATGATTCCTAATTTTCGCGAAGGAAATTATCAAAAAGGAATTGCTGAAGCAGTTGATGCAATTATCAAAGTTATTACAGAAAGTGATTCTGATTTTACTTTTCGCATCAAAGAAAAAGCTAAAATCGTTGAAGAACAACGTAAACAAGCTGAAAAAGAAGAAATGGTAATCAATGCAATTATGTTTTTAGCCTTTTTTATAATGTTTGGTCTTCCTATTCTTGCAATGATTTTTGGTAAAAAAGTGGGGCCACAAAAGTATCTCTGGCTGGGGATCATCTTCACACCTTGGTTTCTTAACTTAAGTGCCGGTGGCAGATATCCTGGTGGAAGGTTCGGAGGTCCTCGAGGTGGAGGGGGATTTAGGGGTGGTGGTGGATCATCAGGTGGTGGCGGTGCAACAGGAAGATGGTAAAAGGAACGTGGATTTTTAAGCGTAGCAAATCTTCTTAAGATAAAATTTTATGAACGTATTCTCTTTTATTCAACAATTCTATACCTTACTCTGTAATCACTTTTATTGATTACAATACAAACTCAAACATCAAGATAAATATTACCCATGACATGTGAATTGAAACATACAGATCGTAATCACTTATCACATCATTTTAATGCAATTCTAGAAAATCCACCCGTCGAATGGAAGATAAGTGATCATCTAGTTGAGTATCCTGAAGCTCTGCGTTATATGCAAGAACGTGTAGAAAAAATTCTTGCAAAAACCGCGCATGAACAAGTTTGGCTTCTTGAACACCCTTCCCTTTATACAGCGGGAACGAGTGCAAATAAAAAAGATCTTTTGGCACCTAATTTATTCCCTGTTTATGAAGCAGGACGTGGAGGTGAATTTACATATCACGGTCCAGGACAGCGTATTGCTTATATCATGCTTGATCTTAAACGCCGAAAACAAGACATTCGTGCTTTCATTAGTGCATTAGAAGAATGGATCATACAGATGCTTGCCAACTTTAATATTAAAGGCGAACGACGAGAAGATCGCGTTGGTGTCTGGATTAAACAGCCTCATTGCCCATCAAAACAAAATGATCTTTCTTCTGAAAATAAAATTGCAGCTATTGGCATTCGAGTGCGCAAATGGATAAGTTTTCATGGAGTTTCTATCAATGTTAATCCTAATTTAGCCCATTATTCAGGAATTGTTCCTTGTGGAATTACAAACCACGGTGTAACAAGCTTTCTTGATCTAGGTTGCCCTGTAGCAATGCATGATATTGATATTGCTCTCAAACACGCTTTTGAAAAAATTTTTGGTCCAACAATCGATGTTTCCTAAGTGCATTGATTTTTAAATAAAAAACAGGCATAAAATTATTTTAATAAATATTTGATTTTATGAGGTGGATAGTTAAACGCTATGAGCGATAACAAAAAGGATCTTTTTAGTGTTTTAAATAAAGCCCAATCTCGGGTAAATACAAAAGAAAACACTCTGCAGTCTCCAATGAAATCAAACGCGATGATTTCAAGAAAAAGTGCAAAAGATACGCAAGAAGATGACTATAATGCCCTCTCTATTCGAGTTCTTGAGGGTTTAGAGCCGGTACGTTTACGCCCTGGAATGTATATTGGTGGAACAGACAGTAAAGCGCTTCATCATTTATTTGCCGAAATTATTGATAACGCGATGGATGAAGCTGTTGCGGGTTATGCAGATTCTATTGAGGTCTCATTAGATAGGAATGGTTATATAACCGTTACAGATAATGGACGCGGTATTCCTGTCGAAAATCATCCTCAAATGCCCGAGAAATCGACTCTTGAAGTTATTATGACACAACTCCACTCAGGGGGAAAATTTGATGGAAAAGCTTATCAAACTGCTGGTGGACTTCATGGAGTAGGAATTTCTGTCGTCAATGCTCTTTCTGATGATATGGAAGTTGAAGTTGCCCGAGAACGAAAACTTTACCGCCAACGTTTCTCACGTGGTATTCCTCAATCTGGATTGGAAGATCTGGGAGATGTTTATAATCGTCGTGGTACGCGCGTTCGTTTTCATCCTGATCATGAAATTTTTGGTGAAAAAGCAGCTTTTGATCCAGAAAAAATCTATAAGATGACATGCTCCAAAGCCTATCTTTTTGGTGGCGTAAAAATTCGCTGGTCTTGTGATCCCGTCATACTTGAAGGCGCAAAAAATATTCCTGAAAAAGCTGTTTTTCATTTTCCCGATGGGCTTAAAGACTATTTACTTTCGTCACTAAAAGATGAATATCGAGTAACGTCAGAAATTTTTTCTGGCAAAACACAACACAATAATGGCCATGGCTCCGTTGAGTGGGCTATCGCTTGGCATGGTGGTGATTCTTGTGTGCAATCTTATTGCAATACGATTCCTACAGGAGAAGGCGGAACACATGAAATAGGATTACGTCAAGCTCTTTTGCGTGGATTGAAATCCTACGCTGAGTTAATAGGAAACAAGCGCGCAACGATTATTACGTCTGACGATATTATGATTTCAACAGCCGCAATACTTTCAGTCTTTATCAGTAACCCTGAATTTGTTGGACAAACAAAAGATCGATTAGCAACCATTGAAGCACAGCGTATCGTTGAGAATGCAATCCGCGATCCTTTTGATCATTGGTTAGCAAATTCCCCACAAGAAGCAACAAAACTTCTCGATTGGGTTATCGAACGTGCTGAAGAACGTGTTAGACGACGCCAAGATAGAGAAATAAGTCGAAAAACTGCTGTCCGTAAATTACGTCTGCCCGGTAAACTTGCAGATTGTAGCCAGAACCATGCTTTGGGTGCTGAACTATTCATTGTTGAAGGGGATTCTGCAGGAGGATCTGCTAAACAAGCAAGAAATAGAGCAAACCAAGCAATTTTACCTCTTCGTGGTAAAATCTTAAATGTCGCCAGTGCTGCACATGAAAAAATGAACTCAAGCCAAACAATTAGCGATCTTATCCTTGCTCTTGGATGTGGAACACGCTCCAAGTATCGTGAAAAAGATCTCAGATATGAACGTATTATCATCATGACAGATGCTGATGTTGATGGTGCTCATATTGCGTCACTGCTCATTACCTTCTTCTTTCAAGAAATGCCTGACCTTATTCATCAGGGACATTTATATCTTGCCGTCCCTCCCCTTTATAGAATATCGCAAGGAGGAAAAGTTGCTTATGCTCGTGACGACATTCATAAGGATGAATTGCTCAAAACTGAATTTACTGGAAAAGCTAAAATCGAAATCGGGCGTTTTAAAGGGCTGGGTGAAATGCGCGCAGAACAACTTAAAGAAACGACTATGCATCCTCAAAAACGTACATTGCTTCGTGTTTCTATTGATGCCGTGGAAATGCAAGAAACAAAAAAGACTGTAGAAAGTCTCATGGGAACAAAACCAGAAGCACGATTTCGTTTCATACAAGAAAACTCTACTTTTGCTTCTAATCTAGACATCTAATATAAAAAATATCCCTTTCAAACCACTGCAGCTGCGTCAATCACGCGCAGTTGCGGATTGATCGTTCCATTCCAATAATTCAAACTAAGATGACCAGCTAAATGAATCATTTCACCAATATTTTCAAAAAGAAAATCACCAAGTGATGTCCCTACAGCACGAAAAGCTATTCCTTGTAGTTTTTTTCCTTCAACATTAGATACAATGAGGCGAAGATGTCCTTTACCAACTTCAGATAGATTCACCAGTCGATGAGAGGGAAGAACAAAAACAGGTGTTGCATTCCCTGCCCCAAATGGCCCTGCTTTTTCAAGCAATTCAAACAGCGCTTCATTAACACCAGAAGCAGAAAGAGAACCATCTATACTAAGAGATTTTTTTGCACGCAACTGTGAAACCATTAAAGAAACTTTTTCTTCTAGCCATTTTCGAAAAATTTCAATTTTTGTTGATTGAATTGTAATTCCTGCTGCCATACTATGTCCCCCTCCTTTTTCTAATAAATTTAATGTAACAGCTTCACGAACGATTGCTCCTAAATCTATACCATTAATTGAGCGTCCCGACCCTACGCCATTTCCATCTTCTTTCAAAGCAATAGCAAAAACAGGACAAAAAAAACGCTCTTTGAGGCGGGAAGCAAGAATACCAATAATCCCCGGATGCCATTCTTTATGAGAAATTACAAGTGACAATGGTATTTCTTGACCTTGATAAAGAGAAGCAATATAGGATTCCGCTTGTGCTAATTGAATATTCTCCATTTCTTGTCGTTCTTGATTAAGCCGATCTAATTGTTCTGCTATTCTGTCCGCTTCATCTTTATTCTCACAGCTAAGCAAACGTGCTCCCAAAGCTTGATCACCAATGCGCCCTCCTGCATTAATTCTAGGACCTAATAAAAAACCTAAATGAAAACTATTAAGCGGCTCCCCTATTCGTGCAACCTTTGTTAAAGCTGTTATTCCTAGATTATGCATAGAACGAGCAACTTGAAGCCCTTTTAACACAAAAGCACGGTTAACCCCCTGTAATGGAACGACATCACATATGGTTGCCAATGCAACAAGATCAAGCATACTTAAAAGATCAGGCAGCGGTCCTTGGAATTGTTTTTTCCGCAGCAAATGATGAACCCAAGCTAACGTAACAAAAACAACGCCAGCTGCACATAAATGCCCCTGTTTAGAAAAATCATCAGGACGATTAGGATTGACAAGAGCAACAGCTTCTTGATGAATCTCTGACATTTGATGATGATCTAAAATCACAACATCAGCACCAGCAAGCCTCGCTGCTTTTACGGCATCAGGACTGTTTGCGCCACAATCAACAGTGATGATTAACCGAGCGCCTTCTTGCACAAGCATCCTCATTGCTTGTTCATTCGGACCATAGCCTTCAACAATACGATCAGGAATATAAATTTTGACTTCAATACCAAAATAACGAAAAAAACGCGCTATGAGTGCCGATGAACAAGCACCATCAACATCATAATCACCAAAAACAGCAACCTGTTCTTGATTGAAAAGAGCCTTAACAATACGCTCTGCAGCGCATTGCATATCCCTAAAACTTTCTGGATCAGGCATAAGCGTACGTAATGTTGGATTAATAAAAGCAACAGCCTCAGCTTCATCCACATCTCTTGCTGAAAGTACTCGAGCTAACTGATCTGGAAAGCCAAATTTTTGAGAAATAGCGCGCGCGTTATTTATCCCTTGAACATCAAGGGCATCTAACCAAGCTTGACCACAAGCAGAAGATTCAACATTGAGAAAATAACGAGACCACTGCATTATTTCTTATTTTATAATGAAGAACGATAAAATACAATCATGCGTTAAAGATAAAATAGTCTTTTGCAACATTCATTTTAAGTTTAAATGGTCTACAAACTTCTTTTAATGGGGTATTATAATACCTTTCTTGTAACATATTGTTTTATAAAGTTTTTATTTTCTCTTGACGTCAATCAAAAGACATTATATCAGAGCAAGTAGTATGCGTTAAATATTTCGCTATGGTAACAATTTTCAACGCAAAACAGTAAAAATTCCCTTATATTAAAAGGGTTCTAATAAAGGATACTTCTATGGCAACTTTTTCACAAAAGCCAACTGAAGTGGTGAAAAAATGGGTTATTATTGACGCAGAAAACCTTGTTTTAGGTCGTCTTGCCACATTTGTTGCTAACCGCTTACGTGGCAAACATAAAGCTACATTTACTCCACATGTTGATGATGGTGACAATGTTATTGTCATTAATGCAGATAAAATAGCTCTCACTGGCAAAAAATATACGGATAAAAAATATTATTGGCATACCGGCTATATTGGTGGAATCAAACAACGTACAGCACGTCAACTTCTTGAGGGGCGTTTTCCCGAACGCGTTATTGAAAAAGCGGTAGAGCGTATGATTCCTCGTGGACCTCTTGGTCGCCGTCAATTGAAGAATCTACGTGTTTACGCTGGAAGCCAACATCCACATGAAGCACAACAGCCTGAATCTCTTGACGTTGGTGCTTTAAACCGCAAAAACAAAAGGATTGCTTGATTATGGCTGAAATTAATTCTCTTTCTGAGCTTAGCATAGTAACAAGTATTACAGAAACACATGAAAATGTTGTTCCTGTTCACGTGCAGAAGCTTGATTCACAAGGACGTGCTTACGCAACAGGAAAGCGTAAAGACGCTGTTGCGCGTGTATGGATTAAACCAGGTTCTGGAAAAATCACGATCAACAATAAGGAATTTGACAAATATTTTGCTCGTCCTGTTCTTAGAATGATTCTTCGTCAACCAATTGTTGCAACAAATAGGGATACCCAATTTGATATTATTGCAACCGTTGCAGGCGGTGGTCTTTCTGGACAAGCCGGTGCAGTGCGCCATGGCATTTCCAAAGCTTTAACCTATTACGAACCAGAACTTCGCTCAATCTTGAAAAAAGGTGGGTTTCTTACCCGTGATAGTCGTGTTGTTGAACGTAAAAAATACGGTAAAGCAAAAGCACGTCGTTCTTTCCAATTCTCAAAGCGTTAATTTCAATTTTTGCAATGCATAAAGCCTCGGACAAAAACGGGGCTTTTTTAAACTGCTAAAACAGACTTTTAGATGAATGTAGGAACAAATCTATACCGATTAGAAAAAACAAGAATGCAAAACAACCTCTTCTCTTAAGATAAAAGGCAAGAAAAATAGACCGAAAAAATTCAAAACTTCAGTTTCAATTTTTTAAATCTGTTTTACTAACTTGTAATATATCGACGTGCTAAAGCACAAAAATATTTACGCGACGACTTTAGCAATCTTATAAGCTTTTCAATATTTTTTCTATCATTACTTAACAAGCTTTAGTCCAAGAAATGCTTTACCATTGTGATAAAATGAGGGACAGAAATAGGCTTTGACATATATTCTTCACACCCACTGGCACGAATTCGCTCCTCATCGCCTTTCATAGCAAAAGCTGTTACAGCAACAACGGGGATTGATCGAAGTTCTTCATCTTCTTTTAATTGTTTAATAACATCTATTCCAGAGACCTCTGGCAACTGGATATCCACAAGGATAAGAGATGGCATTGATGAACGCGCCAAATCTAATGCCATAAGACCATTACGCGTTTCAACGGTTTCATAACCACTCGCTTCTACAAGATCGCGAAACAACTTCATATTAAGCTCATTATCTTCCACGATCATGACTTTTTTTGACATTCGTATAACTCCACCCTTCTCAGATAAAATAGAGAAATAGAAATGAATCCACATTCTCTTTGCTTAAGATAAAATGATAAAATGAATTGTAAACCACAAAGAGATTAAAAGATTCCAATAAAAGCATTTTTGCAAATATTTGTAAGACGCATCGCTATACTTATTCAGTTCATCAACATAAAACCCACAAATAGTCGTAAGATTGTGTGACCTTGTATTTTTTGAGTTGATATACAAAGTTTATGGATATCTCAATTAATGCATTCGCGTTTTCATCATAAAAAAATATCAACCACAAACTTAGCTCAAACGCGTATTTTGAAGAGGAAAAAATTTAAGTAAATTTAAAAAGCAACTGATTAGCTGAATTTAATGCGCCATATACTGGCATCCACAAAACAATATCTTAATGATATAAAAGGATAAACTTATCAAGGTCATTAAGATTAAAAAAAATAAATAAACCGTGATTAAATATCACGGTTTATTTATTATAAAACATTCAATAACAGCATAATTCAAAGTTTATCAAGGATAATATCTTTTAATTCAAAGCCCATGAACTATGAGCAAAAGCATCGAATGTTCTTCCACCTGTCTCTCTGTTAGGACTCGGTGGCTTTCTAGTAAAGAAATATACAAGATATGCGATGAGACCAAAAATCGCTGTCTCCAACCCCATTAAACCCGCAACTTTTTGGACATTTTTCTCAGCCCCTTGTCCTCCAAACTGGCTAATAATCATATCAACAGCTTTAATAACTCTATTTTCCTGTGTCATTAGAGAAATAAAACCAGCATTTTGAAATCTGCCATTTAAAGAATCAGCATTGGCTCTTAAAATCTGTAAAAAGAAAATCGCTACTGCAACAAAACATACTATACAATGCTTGAATATTTTCATCATAACCACCTAATTACAATATTTAGTAAAATAAATTTTCTTTACCGCCCCCTCTAAATAGAAAACATTCCGTTATCTATCTATAAAGTATATTTATCTTCTGATAATAAAAACATAACACAAAATTCAATTAATAATTTTATTTTAATTGTTATTTTTATATTATATTACACTTACAATATTCCGTTACATGTTTATTTAATGATTGTCAATTATTTTATTTGTACTTTACATTGAGTAATTTAAATATAAAAATATATTAAAATAAAGTTATTTTATTGTTTTTATTATAAATTTAGCTTTATTATCATAAATATTATTATGATTTTATAATATAAAAAATATCAATATGTTGTTTTTTTAGTTACACGCAATGTTTTTATTTTTTTGTATAATATATTAAAATAAATATTTTTATAAAATATTTTTCCTTAGTATAGATTGAGAAAAAATATTTGCCCCAGCTACAATTAGCGTAAGAACCAGCTTAACTCTTTGATTGAAAAAGCTAAATTAGATAAGATAAGGGATAACTTTGGTGAATGCGCTAAATCTAATGCCATAAGCTATTACACATTTCAACGTTTTCACAGCCATGCGTTTCTACCAGAACATGGAATAATTTTAATAAAGTTCATTGTCTTCCACAATTATAACTTTCTAACATTAATATAATTCCACGACTTTAAGATAAAATAGAGAAATAAAAATGAGTCCACCTTTTTTCTAACCAAGATAAAATGATTAAAATATAAATCATAAAAAATTTAATAATGTCCAATAAAAGCATTTTTGCACAAACCTTTGTAATGCTAATCGTTATACTTCTTCAGTTTATCAAAATGATAATCTAGAATAGCCATAAAATTATATGATCGTATATTTTTTGAGTTAATACGAAAAATTTATGGATATTTAAATCAGCTCATGCCCCTTTTCATCTTAGAAAAGATATCAATCACGAAAATTAACATAGATATATATATTTTGGAAAAAAATTTAAATAACGTTGATATGGATAGATTATTTGCTAGCAAACAATCTTCTCTATTAAATCAGAGTGTTCACTACTGTGATATTGTAATCTCAATCACGACAACACTTCAATAACAGACTAAAATATAGATTCACTATAAGCTTAAAATAAAAATTTTGGAATTGATCATACATACAATGAATGAACCGTAAAATACAAAAGTAATCATAACACTAGAAAATGAAAAAGCTTATCACTCTTGTTCACTATTCCTTCCTCTCTCATTTTTTCTGTGTTATTTTTAAAGTCTTGTAAAAGATATGAATTACATGCAAAAAAAATTAGCCCTTTGTAATCTCTACGCCATCAATCACATTAGTTTTATTAATGATAAGCAATAACATTTGTATAGCTCTAAGCTTAGAGAGCAAAACCAGATTAAAGTATCATTTTTATTTATTGTAAAAGAGGATGTAAAACTCCATTTTTCTCTTATCATTGTTAAGAAAAATTGAAAAGTGAACTTATTAATATTTAAAAAATAGAAAATAATTTTTTACAAAATAATATCTTATTTAATTAATTTTTAAAATAACCTATTTAAAATAATATAAATATATTATGTTTATATTGTATGTGTTTAAATTGTATATTTTTAATTAAATAATATTATTTACAATAACACTAAAATATTACATAATAATTATCTTTATATTAAATAAAATCATAACATAAAATAAGAAATTCACAATAAAATTAAGTATAATTCTCTTAGTTTACAAGAACAATAAAGAAATATATTTAATTATGTTATTGAACTCAGTTGCGTTGCCATCGTTTTTTCCTGCTTTGCTTAGTGGATCCTTTTATTTCCAAGCAATTATTAACTGAATTTTGACTGCTCAGCATGCTGAAAAATCTCTATGTGATTGTTTTCTTGATAATTGCTATCATGTTGTTTAACGCAGCTCTTAGCTTTCTATCGGGCAACTTAAAAGCTTTATTCTGTCAATTTTCTTATTGTTTAAGCAAAAACTCATCCACGTAATAATATATTGAATGCAGCAACAAAATCCGTACGAATAACCACATTCTGCACATATAAAAATTACCCATCTTTGACAATTTTTTAGCACTATAAATGCAACAAAAATAAATTTTGCTCAGATGAGAAAGCACTACTAATATTGTACACCATCTTACCATTGGCTTGTGTCATCAAGCAGCCATCTAAACTCAAACTAATCTAAAACCAAGAAATTTAATTCTCTGATTTTTATTGTAAATTCTTTGCTCATAGCTATAGAAATACAACCGATTTTATGCATGAATATGTCTAATAAAAAATCCTCATGTGTAAATTTTACATGCCTTATACCGCCAGCATAAATAACGATATTTTACAGTACGATAGAATTTTCACTCAATTTTTTATTTTTATAATCATGATGATTTTTATATCATCCCCCTAATCCATTAAATTTACAAATTGTTTTCTTATAACTTATGAAAGTCATGACCATGGAAAGAAAAGCGCTCAACAGAACATATCCAATATTCCATTCGCCTTTACCAAGCAACAATGACACAGGCAAGGAAGCAGAAAAAGCCATGGGAAGCATAAACAAAAGCCATTTTACGATGCTTAAAGGATAAATTCCTATTGGCACAAATGAAAGCTCGTAAATCATTTCATGAAAATATTCGACAGGCATCTTACGGCTAATAATAAATGTTACAAAATTAAACATCATGAAAAAACAAATATTGACAATAAAAACACAAAATATTGCAACAACAAAAGAGATCCATCTTAGCTTAAGATCAGAAATATTCGGTAATGATACAAATAAATAGGCACTAACATAAAGGACAAAGAGCTTGATCAAATTAAGAGGTTTACACCAACCAAACAACATCAACAACCAAATTGAAACGGGCTTTATCAAGTATGGTTCAATTTTACCATCCGCTACTTTTTCAAAAAACGTTTCAATAGAATTAATAAAAATATTCAAAAATATTCCAAGTAAAACAAAGACAACAAAGATAAAATGGATTTCATCTCTGCTATAGTTACCGATCTTTCCTGAAAAAGAAGATACTCTATCAATAAATATGAATTGAATAAAATAATAGCATAGAGAAAGAATAAACTCCCCAGCCAAATTCTTACCATAAACAATCTGTCGGCGGATATTCAGACTGATAAAATGAAGGATGATTTTCATCTCAACCACCTGCTCCATTATATGCTTTCATCCCTTTATTCCAAGCGATATAAATTAAGAATAAAAAACACAAAATATAAGTAAAACTTCCGAAAATAAACTGCTGAAACAACGCTAAATTTTGCGTCGCGAAAAACTCGGCAGGAGCGGATATCATGAAACGATAAGGATTAAATTGCATAAGCGGAATAAGCCACACCGGCCAAAAAGATGGTGGTAAAAGAACACCCCCAAGAAGCGCTGAACTAAGAATACTAAAAGAGAGTAATATATTGTACTCAATCACCCAAAAGCTTAATAAAGCAATTCCAAAAGAGATTAAAAAACAAAGCAATTGTGATAGAATAACAACCAGAAAAAAGAACAGAAAAGCGATGACCAATCCCAGAATATTTTCATAGGATAAAACAAGCTTAACAATAAAAAGAGCCAATAATGGGATGCTATATAATACACTCTCCCCTAAAAAAGTAAAAAGCATTTGTGTCATATAACTAAAGGGCTTTGTAAGATATACTTCTAATTGGCCTTCTTTAACATGATGAGAGAAAAACTTAATCACATTATAACCATTATTTAAGCGACCTAGGACTAAAGCAAAAGCATAATAATACATCATATCATAAAAGCTAAAGCCATTTATGGTGTTGCCCGTATCAGAGAAAAGTGCATTCCATAATAGAAGTTGAATAACAAATGGCGAAAGTGTCCCAATGATAATATCGGTAAAAAACATTGCTCTATCACTTAGAACAGTGAGTAATCCATTCTTGGCAAAAAGAAACATACCAAAGCAGTGGTTAGATAAATTCTTTAAATTTAACACGGAGCATCTCTTCAAGCGAGGGAGTGGATACAGAGAACGTACAGTTCAATTTGGTTGTAATTTCGCGTACAAAACGCGCAAAATCCTCACGGGGCAGCGAAACCTCCAGCGAGCATTCTTCAGCGTTAAAGTGCTTATCTTTTAAAGAAGTAGATAATTTCAACGCAATCTCATCAATTTTTTCTACAACAGCTGAAGGTACAGCCATGTGTTCACAAAAAAACGTTATTCTCACCAAAGAAGGAATGACATTTTTAAGCGCGTGAAGATTACCATGAAACTGTTTCTTTCCTTTATGCAAGAGAATAATATCATCAACGTATCCATCAATATCTCCCATATCATGACTTGTGATGATATACCCAGTGCCACGCTCCCTTTTCAGTTTTTTAAGAAGCTCCCTGATTTCATGCTTAGATGTAAGATCAAGACCAATACTTGGCTCATCGAGAAACAACAGTTTAGGTCTAAAGGAGAGATTAAATGCCAATTCACTTTTCACTCTCTCACCCAGACTAAGCATCCGCACTGGCTTATCCATAATATGCTCAAGACCCAGTAACTCAGCGATCTCTTTAAGATCACGGGTAAAAGAGGCGCGTTCAAGACCATATAATGGTTGAACCATATCCAGACTGTAGCGTAAGGGCAAATCCCACCATAAACAATTCTTATGACCAAAGACCACACCCAAAGACTTGAACAGATTTTTCTTCGCTTTATAAGGATCAACACCAAGGACTTTAACACATCCCTCATCAGCGTATTGTATACCAGAAAGTATTTTAATCAGTGTCGATTTACCCGCTCCGTTAGGGCCAAGAATTGCTAACGATTGCCCTGAAAAGAGGGTGAAACTCATATCTTTTAACACATGATGATTTGTATAAACCGGCTTGAGGAGAGAAAAGACCTTGTTTTTAAAACCAATTCCTCTGTCAATGTTGCGATATATTTTTGAGACGTTATTAACGTCAATCAATAATGATCCCATCAGTCACTCCTCATTTCAACTTATCACCCCTTTGAATGTTCCCATAATAAATATCTGTTTTTGTTCACTAGAAAAAACAAAAGTGTTCAAGCCCTCCCTAGAGCAATAAAACGCACCTGACGTTTTATCTCCAATTTTTTGTCTAGATATTTTTTCAATGTGATGAGTTCACTTCAATGCAGCATTAAGATACTAAAAACTTATTTCTTCTTTTATGAAAGATAATCTTTTGGATAAACTAAGTAAGTAGAAAAATAATTGGTCATTGAAAGGAGAGCTTTGCTAAGAAAGCTTCATTGTGTAAGCAAAGATACAAAGCATAAATCTATACTATAAGCATATCAAACCACATTGATAATAAAACAAACTTCCTTGACAACAGGAATTTTTGAGAGGCTACTTTTCCTCAGCATTACTATAAAATGCCTCCTTTATCTCCCATGAAAAAACTAAAATCGCCTTCACTATTTTAGTAAATATCTTTCAGATTTTATCTAACTCATCTCCCTCAACAGACACGCCTCCCCAATATATGACCTCTGTAGATAATTCAAAGGAGCAGCTTCATAAACTCAGATTATTAAACGATACACCATATCCAAAAATAACAATACAATCAATTATGGATAAAGATCTGTAGAAAGAAAGCCATGATATTCGAAAATTTCATCACTCAAAAACACAATTTTCTCATAGCGATTGACTTATCAAAAACTTTCTTCAAATGATGCCCTATTCATCTTATCAAATTTATAGACAAAATTTGTATCAATCAAAAAGAACAAATGAAGTTTGTTTAGTCGGTTTCAGCATCACTCTCATTAAAAGATAAAAGATTAAAACTTTGGACCATATGAGGTGGTAAAGGTGCAACAATGTCCAATATTCCTCCTGAAGGATGCGGAATACGAATACGACGTGCATGAAGATGAAGACGATTTTGAATTCCTCCTGGTAATGTCCAATTACTATCAGAAAAAAAATACTTTGTATCGCCAATGATAGGATGATCCATATGGGCTGCATGCACACGAAGCTGATGTGTTCTCCCTGTATAGGGTTCCATTTCAAGCCACGAAAGAGCCCGCCCTCGCGTATCTAAAACGCGATAGTAGGAAACCGCATGATGTGAATCTGGTTCCCCATGTTCACAAACACGCATTTTGTCACCTTGTGCAGTCATTTCCTTAACCATCCACGTTGAAATTTTGTCCTGCTTTTTTTTAGGCACGCCACGAACCAACGCCCAATAAGTCTTTTTTGTTTCTCGCGCTCTAAAAGCAGCTGTTAAGGACTGAGCAGCTCCCCTTGATCGTGCAACAATAAGCACCCCCGACGTCTCACGATCAAGACGATGAACCAAACGCGGCTTTTCACCTTTTTTATTGCGCCATACCTCAAGCATACTATCCATATGACGTGTTAAACCAGAGCCTCCTTGGACAGCCAACCCAGCGGGTTTATTAAAAACAAATACCTTTGGATCTTCATAAAGCAGCATTTTTTTCAAAACGGTCCCATCATCCTGCCCACGAAGTGTTTTATCCGTTATTGAAAAATTTTCCTTGTCATTAATAGGGAGAGGTGGAATACGAACAGCCTGTCCTATACAAAGACGCGTATCGGCTTTAACACGTCCACCATCAACCCGTATCTGACCAGAACGCAACAATTTTTGCAAAGCTCCAAAACCAAGTCCTGGATAATGCACTTTAAACCAACGATCTAAGCGCATTCCATCTTCATCTGCCTCAACTTTTTTTATTTCTACGCCTGCCATGAAAGTTCCCTTGCCTGATAATTTTATTGATCTATTTTTGCGCCTTTATAAGCACAAATATAAACACAAAAATTCATATTTTAGTTGGCTTTATCACACCATATTACAGTTAGTATCCAAAATTGCCTTTTCTTAACGTCCAAATTTTATTAGCTAAAAATTAAGCGTTATAAAAAAAATCAATAGCCTTTACGCTTAACAGCGAATGGAGATAATTAACAGTGTCCTTATTCAAAACCTATGCACGTGTTCTCACTTACCTAAACAGAGAAAAAAATGCATCCCTTTTAATCTGTACCGCTAATGTTATGTTAGCGATTATCACCATTGCAGAACCTATTTTATTTGGACGGGTTATCGATTCTATTACAGAAAAAACAGGTATCATCTCTACTCTTGCCATTTGGGTTTGTTTTGGACTTTCACATATTATCGCTTATGTCCTTGTTGCTCGCGGTGCAGACCGCTTAGCCCATAGACGTCGCTTAACGGTTTTAACAGAATCTTTCGAACGTATCATTGCCATGCCGTTAATTTGGCATCAACAACGCGAAACATCTAACGCACTCCATACACTTTTGCGCGCTATAGATTCCATGTCAACCATATGGCTTGATTTTATGCGACAACATCTCTCAACGCTTGTCGCCTTATTGGTTCTCATCCCCATAGCGTTTAATATGAATTGGCGTCTTTCAATAGTCTTGGTTGTGCTTGCCATCATTTATGTATTAATTGCACGTTTAGTGATGCGAAAAACAAAAGACGGACAAGCCGCTGTAGAATGCTATCATCATAACCTTTTTAAACATGTCAGTGACTCAATCTCTAATGTTTCCATTGTACAAAGTTATAACCGAATAAAAGAAGAAACTTCCATACTGCATCAACATACAAATGCTCTTCTTAAAGCACAAAATCCTGTTCTCAATTGGTGGGCGCTCGCCAGTGGCTTAAATCGAATGGCTTCAACAATTTCAATCGTTTGTGTTCTTCTCCTTGGAGCTTTTTTTGTTGCAAAAGATCAATTACGAGTAGGTGAAGTCGTTGCTTTTGTTGGATTTGCACAACTCATGATTAGCCGCCTAGACCAAATGAGCAATTTTATTAATTGTGCAATATCCTCACAAGCAAAACTGCAAGAATTTTTTGAAATGGAAGACTCAACCTTTCATATCAACGAACCACAAAATCTTCCTTCCCTCCAAAATGTTAAAGGCGCCATACAATTTCATCACGTGACCTATCAATTCCCAAATTCTTCTCAAGGTGTTTTTGATATTTCCTTTGAGGTTAAAGCAGGACAAACTGTTGCGATTGTAGGACCAACAGGGGCTGGAAAAACAACATTGATCAATCTGTTGCAGCGCGTATACGACCCTACCCTTGGGCATATCTCCATTGATGGAATAAATATATGCTCAATCAATCGCGAATCTTTACGCAAATCTCTAGCAACAGTATTTCAAGACTCGGGTCTTTTCAACCGTACTATTCATGACAATATTTCAATAGGAAAAGCGAGCGCAACGAATGAAGAACTTTATGAAGCAGCAAAAATAGCAGAAGCTCACGATTTTATTCTAAAAAAAGCTGATTGTTATAACACAATGGTGGGCGAACGAGGATCTCAATTATCAGGTGGAGAAAAACAGCGACTAGCAATTGCACGCGCTGTTTTAAAAAATGCCCCTATTCTCATTCTAGATGAAGCAACAAGCGCTCTTGATGTTGAAACAGAGGCACGTGTCAAAGATGCTCTCGATTGCATAAGCCATAACCGCACTACTTTTATTATAGCACATCGCCTCTCAACAGTACGCAATGCTGATGTGATACTCTTTCTGGATCATGGTCACTTAATGGAAAAAGGAAACTTTCAAGAATTGATCGATAAAGGGGGACGTTTCTCTAATTTTTTAAAGGCAAGTGGTTTAACAATCAAACCACCAGAAAGAGAAGGAGAAAATGTTATCCCCTTACATGAAGCCATAGCATCATAAAAACGATACTCTTCATAGATCTTATGCAAAAAATGCCTCTTCAATACAATATAGAGTGCTTATATATGATACAAGTAAAAAGATTTCTAAAAATGCCACAATCCATTTTAGGTATTTAAGAAAAATATTAAAACAGTTTAGTATTTTCTCTGCTATTGCAATTTTACTAGATTAGAACAAAAATATTTTCCTATATCTGTGCATATTGACGAGTATACATTCTCATTTAGGGAAAATGTAAAGATGTAAAGGTAAAAACAATTTCCAGTTTTACCGTCTTCTTTTAACTCAGCTTTACGAATTTCAAAACGAACTAAAGTAATATCTTTTAAATAATGAATATTATGTATTGCGTTGCACTTTTGTTTATCACTTTCTTTATAGTCCTCTCATAAAGAACAGAACATCATTGTTTTGCACATTCATATGACTTTTTTTAAGAAACATTTTTCAATGCTCTTAAGCCCATTTCACAACGACATTCGTGAGTGGTTTTGATTAATTTAACATACACAGAATTTAAAATAATAAAACCCTACGAATATTCGTAGCTCTTGTTCAAAAGATAAAACGATAAAT
Organism: Bartonella sp. AA56HLJMS; assembly: GCF_042197145.1. Taxonomy (NCBI): domain Bacteria; kingdom Pseudomonadati; phylum Pseudomonadota; class Alphaproteobacteria; order Hyphomicrobiales; family Bartonellaceae; genus Bartonella; species Bartonella sp. AA56HLJMS. Next base: position 117,792 of record NZ_JBHIRL010000004.1, read on the forward strand.
TATCATTATAATTCAATATATTAAAGCAATTTCATCATAAATAAATTAGATGTTAATCTAAATATTTAGATTTATGTTATATTACTTTGATTTATATTGATAATTCATTACCTTATAACTTAAAATAAAGATTTATAAAGATAGGAGAATATTCCTTTCAAGACCTTTTAATAATAAACCAAAAAACTGTTTTCTTGTACATAACAAGCAAAATGAAAATAATAGCTCTAAGATACAACAACTCTTTTATAAGCCTTTTCAAGGAAAGAAATTTTATTCATTTGAAAACTAATCGAATAATGATAGCTTATAACTTTATAAGGATAATCGTATGCAATAAATCTTGTATTTTTCCTTTCATAAAAAGAGATGTTTCTTCAAAAAATCTATAAGAGCAACACAATAACTAGTCTCCCTAGTAAAAGAATACACAGCAAAGCATGAAGTGCTGCATAGTCTATTTTATCTTAAAAAGGTGATTCCTGAAACGCTTGGAAGCTATAAAGCCAAATGATAAAGTGGTGATAAAGACAAACACTGTTTTTATCTTTAACAATTATATTTTCCCCAATTACGCTGTATCTGCATTTCAGAAATACACCAGACAGATATTCATGATACATAGATGCCAACCAAATATAACAATGTGAAAAATACCTATGCAGAATGATTTCATTCTTTAATTTTTTTCAAGAAAATCTTTTAGTGCCGCAAATGCCTCATCAGCTTTGTTCCCCTCAGGACCACCAGCCTGCGCCATATCAGGACGGCCACCTCCACCTTTACCACCAAGCATCGCTGAAAGAATACGAACGAGATCTACAGCATTTAATTTATCCGTTAAATCATCCGTAACACCGACAACAGCACTCCCTTTTCCATCCTCCGAGACACTAATAAAAGCAACCACTCCAGATCCAATTTGTTTTTTCTCAGAATCGACGAGCGCCTTAAGATCCCGTGGTAAAATATTTTTAACAACGCGTCCGGTAAAAGAAAACCCATTGATGATGATAATATCATCTTGGCTCCTTTCTGTTACTCCACCACTCAACATCATTTTCTTGCGTACATCATTCAATTCTTTTTCAAGTTTACGACGATCATCAAGCAAAATTCGCACCCGTTCTTCCACACCAGCAGAAGAAGTTTTTAAAAGATCAGCGATTTCATGAATACGTTCATCTTGGCGGCTAAGATAAAGACGTGCTTCTTTGCCTGTTAAAGCTTCAATACGCCGCACTCCAGCTGAAACAGAACTTTCAGAAACAATATGAATTAAACCAATATCACCTGTTCGCTCCACATGTGTCCCTCCACAAAGCTCAATTGACCAACGCTTTTTTAATCTTTCCTGTTCAAGTGGCTCCCCCATAGAAACAACGCGAACTTCATCACCATATTTTTCACCAAACAATGCCATGGCTCCTTCAGAAATGGCATCATCTACAGCCATGAGGCGCGTTATTACTTTACTATTTTGCAAAATAATCTCATTTGCTAAATCTTCTATTTTTTTCAACTCTTTTGGTGAAACGGATTTTGGATGGGAAAAATCAAAACGCAACCGATCTGGCGATACAAGAGAACCCTTTTGAGTAACATGATCCCCCAATGTTTGGCGTAAAGCTTCGTGTAACAAATGAGTAGCAGAGTGATTCGCGCGAATTTTCTTACGACGAACAATATCAACCGTTAATTCTACACAATCAGACCTCGATGCCTGACCAGATTTCACCTCCCCAATATGGATAAAAACACCATCACCCTTTCTTTGGGTATCATGCACCTTAAAAATAAAATTTTCACCAGAAATGATACCGCTATCACCAATTTGCCCACCAGATTCACCATAAAAAGGTGTCTGATTAACAACAAGCATAGCTTTCTGATCTGAAGAAATATGATCAACAATTTTACCATCACATACAAGAGCTGTAAGAATACCTTTCGCTGTCTCAGTTTCATAACCTAAAAACTCTGTGGCCCCCACTTGATCACGAACAGAAAACCAGATTTTCTCTGCTACAGCTTCTCCAGAACCAGACCAATTGGCACGTGCTTCCTCTTTTTGGCGTTCCATCGCTTTATCAAAAGCACCAACGTCAACAGATATTCCGCGACGACGAAGAACATCTTGCGTCAAATCAAGCGGAAAACCATAGGTATCATAAAGTTTGAAAGCAACTTCACCATTCAAATAGTCTCCTTCTTTAAGATCGGTACTTGCTTCGTTCAACAAACCAAGTCCTCGTTCAAGCGTTTTACGAAAACGTATTTCTTCTAACCTTAAAGTTTCTGAAATCAAAGATTCAGCACGTGTCAACTCAGGATAGGCTTGTCCCATTTCGCGAATTAAAGCAGTCAAAAGTCGCCACATTAAGGGCTCTTTAGCACCAAGAAGATGCGCATGACGCATAGCACGACGCATAATACGACGTAAAACATATCCTCTTCCTTCATTAGAAGGAAGCACACCATCAGCAATCAAAAATGCAGATGAGCGAAGATGATCAGCAATGACACGATGGCTGGCAATAAAATCACCCTTTGCCTCAATCCCTGTAATTTCTTCTGATGCAGCAATTAATGCACGAAAAAGATCAATGTCATAATTATCATGAACGCCCTGTAAAACAGCAGCAATTCGCTCTAATCCCATGCCTGTATCAATAGAAGGGTGAGGTAAGTTAACACGTTCTTCCTTGGAAACTTGCTCATACTGCATAAAAACAAGATTCCAAATCTCAATAAAGCGATCCCCATCTTCATTAGCACTTCCAGGAGGACCGCCCCATATTTCATCACCATGATCATAAAAAATCTCCGAACAAGGCCCACAAGGTCCTGTTTCTCCCATCGACCAAAAATTATCAGCCGTCGCAATACGAACAATTTTTTCATCTGGAAGACCTGAAATTTTACGCCACAGTTCAGCAGCAACATCATCACTCTGATAAACTGTCACCAACAATTTATCTTTTGGCAGGCAAAATTCCTTTGTTAAAAGATTCCATGATAAAAAAATGGCTTCTTCTTTGAAATAATCACCGAAAGAAAAATTACCCAACATTTCAAAAAATGTATGATGGCGCGCCGTATAACCAACATTATCAAGATCATTATGCTTTCCACCCGCACGAACACATTTTTGTGCCGTTGTTGCCTGCGTATAAGAAGGTTGTTCAAGTCCAGTAAAAACATTTTTAAACTGCACCATCCCTGCATTTGTAAACATAAGTGTAGGATCATTCCGCGGAACAAGCGGACTAGAAGAAAGAACTTTATGCCCATTACGATGAAAATAATCCAAAAATGTTGACCGAATATTATTAACACTATTCATGTTGACACCTGCTCAATACAGCACAAAACCATAAAAGAAAAATCCCCCTCATTAAATCCTCTTCGCCACGCATGGAGTCAATTTAATCAAAAATGGAATATTTGTTTTAAAAAATTGAGAAAAAAATGACTGCGTATTTAAAAACTCAAACAAAAAAACAGGAAAATCTTAAAGAAAAAAAATTATAGACGAAAAAAACGCCCCATCAAATGGCTTCATCACTTTCTATATTTTCTGACCCTGCATTTTCTAACAATTCAATCGCAATCAAACCAGCATTTTGGCGCAAAGCTGCTTCAATCTCTGTAGCTATTTCCACATGTTCACGTAAAAACTGCTTTGCATTCTCACGCCCCTGCCCTAAACGCTGAGAATTATAAGAAAACCATGCACCAGATTTTTCCACAACACCAACCTTGACACCCAAATCAATCAACTCACCTACTTTGGAAATACCTTCACCATAAATAATATCAAACTCAACCTGTTTGAATGGAGGTGCCAATTTATTTTTCACCACTTTAACGCGCGTCTGATTACCAACGATTGAATCCCTATCTTTAATGGATCCAATGCGACGAATATCTAAACGAACAGAAGCATAAAACTTTAAAGCGTTTCCACCCGTTGTCGTTTCAGGAGAACCAAACATCACACCAATTTTCATGCGAATTTGATTAATAAAAACAACCATACAGTTAGAGCGAAAAATTGCTGCGGTTAATTTTCGTAACGCTTTACTCATTAACCGAGCTTGCAATCCGGGCAAAGCATCACCCATTTCACCGTCAATTTCTGCTCGCGGTGTTAAAGCTGCAACAGAATCCACAACAAGCACATCAACGGCACCAGAACGAACCAACGTTTCTGTAATTTCCAATGCCTGTTCACCGGTATCTGGCTGAGAAATGAACAAGTTTTCTAAATCAACACCAAGCTTACGCGCATAAATAGGATCAAGCGCATGCTCTGCATCAATAAAAGCACAAATCCCACCACCTTTCTGTGCCTCAGCAATAGCATGGAGAGCCAATGTTGTTTTCCCAGAACTTTCTGGTCCATAAATCTCAACAATACGCCCCTTCGGTAATCCACCAATCCCTAAAGCAATATCCAAGGATAACGATCCTGTTGGAATTGTTTCAATTTCAACAACTTGCTCTTTTTGCCCAAGACGCATAATCGAGCCTTTACCAAAAGAACGTTCAATTTGTGAGAGAGCAGCATCGAGAGCTTTTGTTTTATCCACGATTATATCCTTGACCGAATTCATAATAACCTAAAACTTTAGTGTACACTGTACTTTTAATTTAACTAAAGGTTTGAGTTTAGAGTTTCACAGACTATTTCCATTCCTATCTCCACATTATGTCCATAAACATTCATGACCATCACAATAAAGAATTGGCATTGCTTATCTTATGACACATAATAAACTCCAATAAAGTAATATCTCTATGGGAGCATAGTTAACATATTTATATCTCTCTAGAAAAGGAACAATTTAATTTTAAACACAATGTTCTACAACCCTTCTGCTTATCCCTTTGATTAAATACTTGAGAGACTAAGAATTCTCCCGCTATTGATCACACAAAAAACGCATCATCAATCAACCTCATACCCTATTGCATCGAAGAACAAAACGCTATTGTGTTGCATATTCATGCACTTGATTTAAGAAACATCTCTCAAAACTTCCAAGCTCATTTTGTGACAACACCTATGAATGTGGTATACTGCAAAACCCTTTAGGCACCACCATCTTTACTCTATAGAAGGAGCAAGCCGGCACCATCACACTATTTATCATCCTCCAATATTGCAACAACTCTCGGCACTTGAGACAATTCATAAGAGGGATTTTTAGTCTTTTCTTGTACAGTTTTTATCACACGCTAATCCTGCTTGTAACATGCAAGCGAATAACTTGATTGCTTCAACAAATAACAGACTTGGGATGAGAGAAATTTACGGTATTTGAAACTTTCATTCAACTTACGAAACAGTCAATCATCATTATAAGTCAATATATTATTTAATAAAAACCAAAAAAAATACAGCAGCTTAAAAGTTGAATGACATATTTAAATTTGAAAAAACATGCACTTTTGAAAATATCAAAAAAAATCTCTACAAGCAATGCAATAAATGTTTAAAATATAAGCTAAATTTCTCATACAATAACATAAGAGATAAAATAATAAATCCAAGATCAATAAAAAACGTATTTCAACTCAAATTTTATTTTGATCTTTACGTTTTTTGCGCAACTGTTGCCACCACTCAAGACGTTTCACAATTTCACGCTCAAAACCACGCTCAACTGGTTTATAATAACTCTGACGCCCAAGTTTTTCGGGAAAATATTCTTGTCCTGAAAAAGCGTCTGGTTCATCATGGTCATAACAATAACCACTTCCATACCCTTCTTCCTTCATAAATTTCGTAGGCGCATTAAGAATATGCTTAGGAGGTGGTAAAGAGCCATTTTTGCGCGCACAACGCAGTGCTGCTTTATACGCAAGATATGCTGCATTTGACTTTGGCGCAGTTGCAACATAAAGACATGCTTGCGCCAAGGCCAATTCTCCTTCTGGTGATCCTAAATAATCATAGGCATCTTTTGCTGCATTACAAATGACAAGAGCTTGAGGATCCGCCAAACCAACATCTTCAACGGCCATACGAACCAATCTTCGCCCAATATAGAGAGGATCTTCACCAGCATCCAACATACGTGCCAAATAATAAAGCGCAGCATCAGGATCAGATCCACGAACGGATTTATGCAACGCTGAAATGAGATTATAATGCCCATCTCGTCCTTTATCATAAATAGGCGCACGACGCTGAATAACTTTTTGCAAAGCAACAACATCAAGAATCTCTCCCAATGGTGCAATAGACCAAACTTCCTCTGCCAATGTTAACGCAACCCGCGCATCACCATCAGACATCTCTATCAAAACGTCTCTGGCATCATTATCCAAGGGAAGAGTTTTTCCCTCCACTTCTTCAGCACGCCTCAAAAGCATGTCCAAACTTTCATGATCATGAGAAAGAAATGTTAAAACACGTGCACGCGAAAGAAGGGCAGCATTCAGCTCAAAAGAAGGATTTTCGGTTGTTGCACCTATAAGTACCACAGTACCCTCTTCCATTACAGAAAGAAAACTATCCTGCTGTGCACGATTAAACCGATGAATTTCATCAACAAAGAGAAGTGTTTTATCCCCAGATATAAAACGCCTCTGCGCAACTTCAAAAATCTTTTTAAGTTCAGAAACTCCTGTAAAAATAGCAGAAACCTGTTCAAACACGAAATTTGTTTCAAGGGCTAACAAACGTGCAACAGTCGTTTTTCCCGTCCCTGGAGGTCCCCAAAAAATCATCGATCCAATTGAGCCTGTTGCCGCCATACGTGAAAGCAAACCATCCTCTCCAATCAAATGCTTTTGTCCCACAACATCATTGAGAGAACAAGGACGCATTCTTTCTGCAAGTGGCTGATTTTTATTAACTTGAAAATCAAACGACGAAGTAAAAAAATCTTTCTTCAAAAAAAACCTCAACGAATAAATTGGCGAATATACATACCATCACGTTCATATTCCAATTGCCACATATTTGAGCGACCTTGCATAAGAACCTTTTTCAACTGATGAACTGTTTGAATTTTATGGCCATTTACAACACGTAGAATATCTCCTGACTGAAAAATTCCAGCTGCATTGCTCATTTTATCAAGATTGGTAATCACAACCCCTTTTGCAGATATAGGAAGATGAAAACGTCGACTATTTTGCGGTGTCAAATCTAACACTTCAGCACCAGCAAGAGGACTGTCACCCGTAATTTTTTCAGATTTTAAAAATGCAGTTTCTGATATCGATGAAACTGTTATTTGTGTTTTTAAAGTTTTTCCACTTCGTAAATATTCCAAAGCAAGACTATGCTCAACGTCAGCTGTCATCAAACGATAACCAAGACTATCTGGACTGTCAACGCGTACCCCCTGCACACTCAAAATAACATCACCTACTTTCAATCCAGCTTTTTCAGCAGGACTATCTTTGATAACTTCAATAATCAGAGCACCATAGGGACGTTCTAAACCTAAACCACCAGCAATATCAGCTGTAACATTTTGAAAAGAAGCCCCAATATAAGGCGGCACAAAATATTTTCCACCGCGTTTAACAGTATCAAGCATCACTTTTACAAGATTAACTGGAATAGCAAAACCAATCCCTACAGAACCACCGGAACGCGAATAAATAGCCGTATTAATTCCGATTAACTGACCTTTCATATCAATTAAAGCGCCACCAGAATTCCCTGGATTAATGGCTGCGTCTGTTTGAATAAAAAAGTCAAAATCAGAAACCCCAACACGTGTACGCGCTTGCGCTGAAACAATACCACTTGTAACTGTTTGACCAACACCAAAAGGATTACCAATAGCAAGAACAAGATCACCAACTTCAACAGCATCAGAATTTCCCAAAGAAAGAACCGGAAATTGAGCATCTTTTTCCTTAACTTCAAGAATGGCAATATCAGTTGCTTCATCTTTGAGCACGACCTTACTCTCAAACTCCCGTCCATCAGAAAAAGCCACTTTAATTTCGCTTGCATCTTTAATGACGTGGTAATTTGTAACGATCAAACCACGTGCATCAACAATCACCCCTGATCCTAATGACGATTGCTTACGAACAGGAAATTTATTTTGAAAACGACCAAAAAATTGCTCAAAAAATGGATCGCCTTCAAAAGGTGATCGAGCTCTAATTTGTCGAGCTGCATAAATATTTACAACAGATGGAACTGTCTTTTTAACTAAAGGAGCAAATGAAAGAGTGATTTCTGTTTGTGTTTGAGGAACATGAGCATATACATGATCAAATGATATCTGCATCATAATTGCAAAAAAAATCCGCACCCAAAAAGAATACCTCATAATCCACTCCTTATAAAATCAGCACATTCTGTTGAAGATTAATAGAATAAAAAAACGTATCCCCGCAAATTAAGGACCTCTATTAATATTTCATAATAGAGAATAAAAACAACCTATTTGAACAATAAATATTATAAAAATAAGATAATTCAATATTCTATAATTTTCTCTCTGCACCTATTTCTCAACTAAAACAAACTTAAAAATGCTCACAAAAAAACCGCCCAAGACAAGGCGGCCTTTAAAAACCCAACAGAATAAAAAACTCTACGAAGATGTTCCCTTTTCATTCTCAGAAGCTTCCATGCGAGCACGATCCCCAGCACCCTTCGCTTCAACATCACGATCAACAAATTCTATAACAGCCATGGGCGCATTATCACCGGTACGAAACCCCGCTTTCATAATACGCAAATACCCACCGTTGCGTGATGCATAACGTGGCGCAAGCGTATCAAATAATTTTGCAACCTTTCCTGCATCACGAAGTGCTGCAATAGCTTGCCGACGCGCATGCAAACCACCACGCTTACCAAGAGTAACGAGTTTTTCAACAATAGGACGAATTTCTTTAGCCTTTGGAAGCGTTGTCACAATCTGCTCATGCTCGATCAACGAAGTTGCCATATTTGCAAACATCGCTTTACGGTGACTGGCAGTACGGTTCAACTTGCGTCCTGACTTACTATGGCGCATAAGCCCTCTCCTTAAATTCTAATTTTAATATTGATCTTCATAACGTTTTGCAAGATCATCAATGTTTTCAGGCGGCCACGCAGGAATCTCCATCCCAAGATGTAAACCCATACACGCCAAAACTTCTTTAATCTCATTCAACGATTTGCGACCAAAATTCGGTGTCCGAAGCATTTCAGATTCTGTTTTTTGAATCAGATCACCAATATAAACAATATTATCATTCTTAAGACAGTTTGCTGAACGAACTGAAAGTTCTAATTCATCTACTTTTTTGAGAAGTGCAGGATTAAAAGAAAGCTCAGAATCAGCCTCTTCAACAGGCTCCTTCTGTGGCTCTTCAAAGTTAATAAATAACGATAATTGATCCTGAAGAATGCGTGCTGCAAAAGCAACAGCATCCTCACCATTAACAGCACCGTTTGTTTCAATCGTGAGCGTTAATTTATCATAATCGAGAACTTGACCTTCGCGTGTATTTTCTACTTTATAAGATACCTTACGGATCGGTGAATAAAGACTATCAATTGGAATAAGCCCTATACGTGCATCATCAACACAATTACGATCAGATGGAACATACCCCTTTCCTGTGTTGACAATAAATTCCATACGAATTTCAGCTTCTTCATCAAGAGTACAAATAACATGATCTGGATTTAGAATTTCCATATCTCCAACTGTACTGATATCTCCCGCTTTCACGACACCAGGCCCCTCTTTATAAACGACGACACGTTTGGGCCCTTCTTCTTCCATACGAAGTGCAATTTCTTTTATATTCAGAATAATATCCGTAACATCCTCACGCACACCTGGAATCGATGAAAATTCATGCAAGACACCGTCAATCTGCACAGCAGTAATAGCAGCACCACGAAGCGAAGATAACAAAACGCGACGAAGCGCATTTCCTAACGTTAAACCAAAACCACGCTCAAGAGGTTCAGCAATCACACTTATAATATTTGGATTATCATGTGCACATGATTCAACCTTATTGGGTTTAATAAGTTCCTGCCAGTTTTTCTGGATCATATTTTTATTCCCGTTCTTTAGTTCCGTTACCATTCAATCGTAACGACCAATGTGAACATCAGAGAAATCTCCGACAACAAAAAACAACACCCAATTAAACACGCCGCCTTTTCCGCGGACGACATCCATTATGAGGAATTGGTGTTACATCGCGAATAGAAGTAATGACAAAACCAACAGATTGCAATGCACGTAAAGCAGATTCACGCCCTGATCCAGGTCCACAAACTTCAACTTCCAAAGAACGCATACCATGCTCTTGCGCTTTTCTTGCACAATCCTCCGCAGCAACTTGAGCAGCAAAAGGTGTCGATTTACGCGCACCTTTAAACCCCTGAGCTCCCGCAGATGACCAAGCAATTGCATTACCCTGAGCATCAGTAATAGTAATCATTGTGTTATTAAATGTTGAATTAATATGCACAACACCCGATGAAATATTTTTACGTTCGCGACGACGAACACGTGTGGCTTCCTTGGCCATAATTTCCCTTTCAACGATCTCATCACTGCCGTAACATCAGCAGCTCCACCTTTTTTCCTTGTCAAAAAAATCAAACAAGAAAAAGAATATAAAAAAAACCTTCCACAAAGGCCCTTATTTCTTCTTACCGGCGATTGCCTTAGCCGGACCTTTACGTGTACGGGCATTCGTATGTGTACGCTGTCCTCGGACAGGCAAAGACCGGCGATGACGCAATCCTCGATAACAACCAAGATCCATCAAACGCTTAACATTCATAGCAACCTCACGACGAAGATCACCTTCAACTTGATACCCCTGATCTATTGCCTCACGAATCTGCAGCACCTCAGCATCTGAAAGCTCATGCACACGACGCCCCAAAGGAATGCCAACTCTTTCAATAATTTCTTGAGCAAATTTTGGTCCAATCCCGTGGATATATTGAAGCGCAATAATTACACGCTTATTTGTCGGGATATTGACGCCAGCAATACGAGCCACGCCTACTCTCCTTAGTTATTTTGACAAATTGTTATAAAATACCTGATATACCTTACAGAAAAAAATAGACTCAGAAAAAAATTCTTCCGAATCCTATTATTTCACTAAAATAAATTAAATTCACTTTTGATAGATTTCATCTCAAAAGTCAACTCTTTTCATTTATTTCTAAAAAAAAATCTCATGAAAGAAACCCTCTAATCATACGTGTCACTTCAGCAACACCAATCATTCCATCAATAACCTTCAACATTCCCCTCTCTGAATAAAATTTTGATAAGGGAGCTGTTTTTTCACGATATTCTACTAATCTTTTTGCAAAAGCAACAGGATTGTCATCTAAACGAACCTGTCCACCAGTCGCTATTGTTTCCTCAACGCGCTTCTTCATACGTTCAATCAACACGTCTTCATCAACACACAATTCAATAACAGCATTAAGCCGCATATTTTTTGAATCCAGTATCTGTTGCAACGCTTCTGCTTGCCCCACAGTTCGCGGATATCCATCCAAAACAAAACCGTTTACACAATCAGCTTCATCAATCCGATCTGATACGATTTGATTAACAATACTATCAGGTACCAAAGCACCAGAACTTATAATAGCTTTAGCTTTTTTACCAATCTCCGTTTCTTTGGCAATCACCTCACGCAACATATCCCCTGTTGATAAATGAGGAATGTTATATTCCTCAGTCAACATTTTTGCTTGCGTACCTTTTCCCGCTCCAGGAGGACCTAAAAGAATAACTCTCATCGATTCCTTTTACCTCCACGAAGTTTTGATTTTTTTATCAACCCTTCATATTGGTGGGCAACAAGATGCCCCTGAATTTGAGCAACCGTATCAAGTGTAACAGTAACAACAATCAACAAGGATGTTCCCCCAAGATAAAAAGGAACCTGTAATGCAGATATCATAAATTCAGGTAACAAACAAACCAAGATAATATAAATAGCGCCCACAACAGTAATACGCGTCAAAACGTAATCAATATATTCGGCTGTACGCTCACCTGGACGAATCCCTGGAATAAAACCAGAATGTTTTTTCAACTGATCTGCAGTATCACTTGGATTAAACACAATAGCTGTATAAAAAAAGCAAAAAAACGCCATTAAAAATGCATAAACAATCATATAAAGTGGCTGTCCATGACCAAGAGCATAAGAAATCTCCTGAACCCATTGTGGCATTTTATCAGAAAAATTATTAATAGTGGCAGGTAATAATAATAAAGATGAAGCAAAAATAGGTGGAATAACACCAGCAGTATTCAACTTTAAAGGAAGATGCGACATATCTCCTTGAAACATTTGATTACCGACCTGACGTTTCGGGTATTGGATAAGAATTCGCCGTTGCGCACGCTCTATAAAAACAATAAGCCCAATAACCAAAACAGCAATAAGAACGATTCCTATTAAAAGAAAAGTTGATAAATCAGCCTGACTATGAGCTGTCAAAAGCTGAGCAAAAGTAGAAGGAAAGTTGGCTACAATCCCTGTAAAAATGATAAGAGAAACCCCATTACCAATACCACGTGACGTAATTTGCTCGCCAAGCCACATAAGAAACATCGTTCCGCCAACAAGCGTAATAACAGAAGAAATACGAAACATAAGACCTGGTTCTAAAACAATTTGAAGCCCCGACCCTATACCGCTTTCAAGCGCAACCGCAATACCAAAAGCTTGTAGAATTGCCAATACGACTGTTACATAACGCGTATATTGATTGATAATCTTACGACCTAAATCCCCTTCTTTTTTAAGAGTTTCCAAAGAAGGAATAATAGATGTTAACAATTGCACAATAATAGATGCCGATATATAAGGCATGATACCCAGCGCAAAAATAGCCATACGCCCAACGGCACCTCCAGCAAACATATTAAAGAGTCCTAATACACCCGACGCGTGATGTTCAAATGTTTGCCGCAAAGCATCGATATTGATACCTGGAAGAGAGATGTAAGTGCCAAAACGATATACAAGAAGCGCCAACAGAGTAAACCAGATGCGTTTCTTTAATTCAGTTGCACGCGAAAAGGTGCCGAAATTTATATTGGAAGCAAATTGCTCTGCTGCTGATGCCATAAAACGTCTCCACTTTACACTCCAGTTCTTCAAATCACAGAAGTATAATCCTAAAATTCATATATGCATACACAAACAAATGCAGAACTTAAACAATTCTCCACAAAAGATCCCACAAAACAGATATTATTCTTCTTTAGATCTCTATTCATATTAAAAAATTATCGAGCAATATCAGGAAGAATAACCTGACCACCCACTTTTTCAATCTTAACACGAGCAGCTTGTGAAGCACCAGAAACATGAAAGGTAATCTTAGCCTTCAAATCACCATCAGAAAGAAGACGAACCCCATCTTTTTCACGACGAATAATACCAGCCTCTTTCAAAGAAACCATATCAACAGGCTTTTCAATATTCAACTTACCTGCATCAACTGCCAACTGAATACGTCCTAGTGAAACTTCATTGTAGGTTTTAGTAAAGAAATTCCTAAATCCACGTTTTGGCAAACGACGATAGATGGGCATTTGCCCACCTTCAAAACCATTAAGGGAAACACCAGAACGTGACTTTTGCCCTTTTACACCACGACCGCCAGTCTTACCCGTACCGGAACCAATACCACGCCCAACACGCTTACGATTTTTTGTTGCGCCTTCGCAATCACGCAGTTCATTGAGTTTCATATCTAATACTCCCGCAACCCTTAACCTTCATCTATAACGCGAACAAGATGCCGAACCCGAGCAATCATACCCCGCACACAAAGTGTATCATCTAAAACGCGCCGACGACGCATTTTATTTAGTCCAAGCCCCTTTAAGGTTGCACGCTGAATCTGTGAGTTTCGAATAGGGCTTCCAATTTGTTCCACCGTCACAGTTTTACCACTCTGAGATTTTTTCTGAACCATTTCCTAATTCCTTTTCTGATAATCTCAGAAACTACCCTTCTAGGTCGACTAAATGGCGACGACGCGCCTGCAAAGTCGAATACTTTATACCACGTTGAGCAGCAATATCTCTAGGATGCATTTGATGTTTCAATGCATCAAATGTTGCACGAACCATGTTATAAGGATTCGACGATCCTAGTGATTTTGCAACGACATCCTGCATACCAAGAGCTTCAAAAATAGCACGCATTGGCCCCCCAGCAATAATACCAGTACCAGCAGAAGCCGAGCGTAGCAAAACACGCCCAGCTCCGTGACGACCTTCAAGATCATGATGCAATGTACGCCCAGACCGAAGTGGAACATAAATCATCCCACGTTTTGCAGATTCCGTTGCTTTACGAACGGCTTCTGGAACTTCACGGGCTTTACCATGTCCAAAACCCACACGGCCTTTTTGATCTCCAACGACAACAAGAGCAGCAAAACCAAAACGCCGACCACCCTTTACAACTTTAGCAACACGATTGATATGAACGAGCCTATCGACAAATTCATTATCGCGTTCTTCTCTCTCACCACGTTCTTTTTGTGCCATTCCTCATTCCTTTTTCTTTTCCGGAAGCACGATAACAAAGTCCCTCATCAAACTGGAAGAACTTAAACGAAATACTCTAAACTCTCCTTACTCATTCATAAATAAGAAATTTTAGAAACTCAAACCACCTTCACGAGCAGCTTCAGCTAAAGCTTTGACGCGACCATGGTACACATACGCTCCACGATCAAAAACCACCTCATTAACACCCGCTTTCTTCGCACGCTCAGCAATTAACTTACCAACAGCAAAGGCCGCCTTTTTATCAGCACCACTCTTTAACGATTTTTTCAAATCACTTTCAAGGGTAGAGGCTGAAACAAGTGTACATCCCCGCAAATCATCGATAACTTGAGCATAAATGTTCTGATTTGAACGATAAACACTAAGCCGAGGACGATCATGAGAAACCATTTTAATTCTACGACGAACGCGCCTTGCACGACGTTGGATAATGTCCTTAGATGAAACCATAATACAAAATCCTTATTTCTTTTTACCTTCTTTACGGAAGATACGTTCATCTGCATGCTTAACACCTTTACCTTTATAAGGCTCAGGCTTACGATACTCACGAATTTCCGCTGCAACTTGTCCAACTTGCTGTTTATCAATTCCAGAAACAACAATTTCCGTTGGCTTAGGAACAGTCACAGTAACACCCGACGGAACTTTATAAACCACATCATGCGAAAAGCCCAGAGATAGTTGAACATCCTTACCCTGCAAAGCAGCACGATAACCAACCCCATTAATCTCCAACCTCTTTTCAAAACCATCTTTCACACCACAAAAAATGTTCTCAATCATTGAGCGCGACATACCCCATTTAGAACGCGCATCTTTTGACTGATCCCGCGGCATAACTGATATGATATTCTCCTCAAGTTTGACTAAGACTTCATCATTGACGACGTAACTCAGCTCACCTTTTGGACCTTTTGCCTTAACCAGCTGTCCTTCAACAGTAGCAATAACTCCAGAAGGAATTGAAATGGGTTTCTTTCCAATACGAGACATTGTTCTAACCTACTTTTTCTTCCGTTTTCTTGACATAACTTAGAAAACACGACAAAGGAGTTCTCCACCAACATTCTGTTCACGCGCCTCATGATCTGCCATGACGCCTTTAGGAGTCGATAAAATCGAAATACCAAGGCCATTTGCCACCTGAGGAAGTGACTTAGCAGAAACATACACACGACGCCCTGGCTTTGATACACGTGAAATCTCACGAATAGCAGCCAGCCCTTCAAAATACTTCAATTCGATTTCAATCTCCGCTTTCCCATCACCTAAATCAATTCGATTATATCCGCGAATATAACCCTCCGACTGAAGAACATCAAGAACGTGTGCACGAAGCTTCGAATCTGGAGTAACTACTTTACCTTTTTTACGACCAAGTGCATTACGAATACGTGTTAACATATCACCAAGAGGATCTGACATAGACATTAAATAATCTCCTCTTACCAACTAGACTTTACAATACCAGGAATATAGCCAATAGAGCCAAGCTCACGCAACGCAATTCGCGACATTTTTAATTTACGATAATAAGCCCGCGGACGACCTGAAACCTCACAGCGATTACGAATACGAACTTTCGAAGAATTACGCGGCAACTCTGCCAACTGAACAGAAGCTTTAAAACGTTCCTCAAGAGAAACCTTCTGATCCATAACTATTGCTTTCAAACGTGCACGACGGGCAGCATAGCGCTTTACCATCACCTCACGACGCTTATTTTTTTCAACGGCACTTACTTTGGCCATAATTTCACCTCACTACGTTTGCCGTTACGAACGAAAAGGAAAATTAAAAGCACGCAATAACTCACGAGCTTCATCATCCGTTTTTGCTGTCGTACAAACGATAATATCCATGCCCCAAATTTGATCAACTTTATCATAGTTGATTTCTGGAAACACAATGTGTTCTTTAATACCCATAGCAAAATTGCCACGACCATCAAAACTCTTTGGATTTAAACCACGAAAGTCACGAACCCGCGGAAGAGCAATCGTC
Source organism: Bartonella sp. AA56HLJMS (assembly GCF_042197145.1). Taxonomy (NCBI): domain Bacteria; kingdom Pseudomonadati; phylum Pseudomonadota; class Alphaproteobacteria; order Hyphomicrobiales; family Bartonellaceae; genus Bartonella; species Bartonella sp. AA56HLJMS. The sequence goes on from NZ_JBHIRL010000004.1 coordinate 134,375, forward strand.
ACAAGACGATCTAAAAACTCAAACATACGATCTTTACGCAATGTAACTTTAGCCCCAAGAGGCATTCCTTCACGAACCTTAAAGGTCGCAATAGAATTACGCGCACGCGTAACAACAGCCTTCTGACCCGTTATTAGCCCTAAATCCTCAGCGGCAAGGGAAGGCTTCTTCGAATCAGCAGTTGCTTCACCTATCCCCATATTTATTACAACTTTATCAATCCGCGGAATTTGCATCGCATTTCTGTAATTAAACTTCTCTTGAAGCACTTTACGAATCACTTCAAAATAATGCGCTTTCATACGCGGTATTTGTCTTTCCTCAGCCATTAATCAACTCTCCCGAACGCTTGGCAAAACGAACTTTATTACCATCTGCATTCATACGAAAGCCTACACGTGTAGGCTTACCATCTTTAGGATCAGCAATCGCCAAATTAGACAGATGAATCGGAGCTTCTTTAGAAATAATTCCAGCTTCTTGCTTCTGCGTTTGACGTTGATGACGTTTAATCATATTAATCCCACGAACAAAAGCCTTATTCTCTTTTGGATTAACCTTAATTACTTCACCACTACATCCTTTATCCTTACCGGACAAAACAACAACTTTATCACCTTTTCGAATCTTTTGCATAACATTTACTCCTTACAGAACTTCAGGAGCAAGCGAGATGATCTTCATATGATTCCTACCACGCAATTCACGAGGAACAGGTCCAAAGATACGAGTACCGATCGGCTCTTTTTTGTTATCCACTAAAACCGCAGCATTACTATCAAAACGAATGACACTACCATCTGCGCGACGAATATCCTTAGCAGTACGAACCACAACAGCTTTCATAACATCACCTTTTTTAACACGGCCACGAGGAATTGCATCCTTAACCGAAACAACAATAATGTCACCGACCGAAGCATATTTCCGCTTTGAACCGCCTAACACTTTGATGCACATGACACGACGCGCTCCAGAATTATCAGCAACGTCGAGGTTTGTTTGCATCTGAATCATGACTGGCCACCTTCTCTTAACACATATATCCGATTGTATCTTTTACACACTCGGATTTGCCTGCCAAATAACGATAAAGTTATCGTCTTCAAATTTATCAATGATAACCACACTGTTAAATTCTAAAACAATAAGCTTAACTCTTTACGCTACATTGTCTTTTACAACAATCCAACATTTATCTTTCGAAATTGGTCTAGATTCTTGAATAGAAACTTGATCCCCAATCTTGAATTGGTTGTTTTCGTCATGCGCTTTATAATTTTTAGACTGCCGAACAGTCTTCTTAAGAAGCGGATGAGAATAACGGCGTTCAACTTTGACAACAACAGTCTTATCACTTTTGTCGCTAATAACAACACCCTGCAAAACGCGTTTAGGCATCTCTTATTTCCTTAAACCTTACTTTCACTTATCTTTTGACGAAGAAAAGTTTTAATACGCGCAATATCACGACGAACTTGTCTAACGCGCGCAGTCTTTTCTAATTGACCTGTTGCTTTTTGAAAACGCAAATTAAATTGCTCTTTCTTTAACTTAGCCAATTCATCTTTCATTTGGTCGAGCGTTTGCGCCCGTAATTCTGTGGCTCTCATCGCTTAACCTCATTATTCAGCAATACGCTGGATGAAACGCGTTTTTATAGGCAACTTTGCAGCACCCAATCTTAGTGCTTCACGTGCTACATCCTCCGGAACTCCATCAAGCTCAAACATGACGCGCCCAGGAGCAACACGTGCAGCCCAATAATCAACACTTCCCTTACCTTTACCCATACGAACTTCAGTCGGTTTAGATGTAACCGGAAGATCTGGAAAAATGCGAATCCACACACGACCAGAACGCTTCATATAACGTGTAATCGCACGACGCGCCGCTTCAATTTGACGAGCAGTAACCCGCTCCGGCTCAACAGCCTTCAAACCGTAGGCACCGAAATTCAAATCCGTACCACCCTTCGCAAAACCGTGAATACGGCCTTTGAACTGTTTACGGAACTTTGTGCGCTTTGGCTGCAACATTGTTCTCTACTCCAAATTTTAGTTCAATCTCAAAAACTAAGCATTTTCGCGGCGACGATTCGATGAAGAACCAGATTGATCAGCTTCCGTAGCACGACGTTCTGAAGCCATCGGATCATGCTCAAGAATCTCACCCTTAAAGACCCAAACTTTAATACCACAAATACCATAAGCGGTCTTAGCTTCTGCTGTACCGTAATCAACATCAGAACGCAAGGTATGAAGTGGAACACGACCTTCACGATACCATTCCATACGAGCAATTTCAGCACCACCAAGACGGCCAGAACAATTGATACGAATACCTTCCGCACCAAGACGCATAGCAGACTGAACAGCACGCTTCATTGCACGACGAAAAGCAACACGACGCTCTAACTGTTGAGCAATTGATTGCGCAATAATTGTCGCATCAATCTCCGGTTTACGAATCTCCACAATATTCAATGAAGTTTCAGCATCCGTCATTTCTGATAGCTTACGACGAAGCTTTTCGATATCAGCACCCTTTTTACCAATAATCAAACCAGGACGTGCAGAATGAATTGTAATACGACACTTTTTATGAGGACGCTCAATAACAACCTTAGAAATAGCCGCCTGTTTAAGCTCCTCAACCACATATGAACGAATTTTCAAATCTTCATGAAGAAGGCGCCCATATTCACCACTATCAGCATACCAACGAGAGTCCCAAGTCCGATTAACACCAAGACGAAGTCCTATTGGATTGATCTTCTGCCCCATTACGCGGCCTCCACTTTTTCGGTAATTTCACGAACAATAACAGTAAGATGCGAAAATGGACGTTCAATTCTACTAGCACGCCCTCGACCACGAACATGAAAGCGCTTCATCACTATCGACTTACCAACATAAGCTTCCGCCACAACAAGCGAATCAATATCAAGATCGTGGTTATTTTCTGCATTTGCAATTGCTGATTCAAGCGTTTTTTTCACAGTAGCAGCAATACGCTTGCGTGAAAACATCAAATCAGCGAGCGCTACATTAACTCTTTTACCACGAATCATTGCAGCAACTAAATTAAGCTTCTGCGGACTAACACGAATTGTCCGCGTGACAGCTCTTGCTTCATTATCTTTAAGCTGGCGCAAAACTTTAGCTTTTCCCATTCCTACTTCCTCTTCGCTTTCTTATCGGCACCATGACCATAATAAGTCCGGGTAGGAGCGAACTCACCAAACTTATGCCCAACCATCTCTTCAGAAACAGAAACAGGAATATGCTTATTACCGTTGTAAACACCAAAAGTTAAACCAACAAATTGCGGTAAAATAGTAGAGCGACGACTCCATATTTTTATAACTTCGTTGCGCCCACTTGCACGTACCTTCTCTGCTTTACCAAGAAGATAGCCGTCAACAAACGGACCTTTCCACACTGAACGAACCACCTCAGACTACCTTTCTCATTTCTTGCGTTGATGACGCGTACGCATAATAAATTTATCAGTGGCTTTATTGGAGCGCGTACGCTTACCTTTCGTAGGTTTACCCCAAGGAGAAACTGGATGGCGCCCCCCCGATGTACGACCTTCACCACCACCGTGTGGATGATCAACGGGGTTCATAGCAACACCACGAACATGTGGACGTTTACCACGCCAACGTGACCGCCCCGCCTTACCATCATTAATATTCCCATGATCAGGATTTGAAACAGCGCCTACAGTTGCAAAACAGCTACTCGGAACCAAACGCTGCTCACCAGAATTTAAACGAAGAATAGCCATACCATGATCTCGTCCAACCAACTGCGCATAAGCACCTGCTGAACGTGCAATCTGTCCGCCTTTCCCTGGCTTCATCTCAACATTATGAATAATTGTACCTACAGGCATATTAGCAAGAGGCATAGCATTACCTGGTTTAACATCCACATTTAAACCAGCCATAACAGAATCACCAACACCAAGACGCTGTGGTGCAAGAATATAACTCAACTGCCCATCCTCATAGCGGATTAAAGCAATAAAAGCGGTACGATTAGGATCGTATTCTAAACGCTCAACCTTTGCTGAAACATCACGTTTAAGACGCTTAAAGTCGACAAACCGATAACTACGTTTATGTCCACCACCCTGAAAACGAGCAGTAACACGACCGCGATTATTACGCCCACCCTTTGAAGATAAACCTTCAGTTAACATCTTTATAGGTTTTCCCTTATAAAGACAAGAACGTTCCACAATAACAAGCTGACGCTGCCCAGGTGTCGTTGGATTAAATTGCTTAAGTGCCATTATTCCTATCTCCGAGCCTCTTAAAGACCTGTCGAAAAGTCGATAGTCTGACCACTGGCCAGAGTTACGATCGCTTTTTTGACATCACTCTGCCGACCAACTATACCTTTGAAACGCTTCACTTTACCCTTACGGACTATCGTGTTAACTGCTTTAACTTTTACGCTAAAAAGCGCTTCAACAGCAGCCTTAATCTCAGGCTTCGTCGCTTTCGGCGCGACATTAAAAGCAACTTGATTATATTCAGAAATCATAGTCGCCTTTTCAGTAATAACTGGACTAATAATTATATCATAATGGCGAAGATCTGTCATTTAAAACGCTCCTCAAGAGCCTCAACAGCTGCTTTTGATAAAACAAGTTTGCTGCGACGCAAAATATCATAAACATTAATTCCCTGAATAGGCAAAATGTCAATATTCGGGATATTAGAGGCTGCACGAAAAAAGTTAATATCAATCTCTTTACCACCGATTAAGAGAGCGTTATTAAATCCAAGCTTAGAAAAATGAGAAACAAGCATTTTCGTTTTAGCATCCTTAACAGTCAACTCATCTACAATAATTAAATCTTTTGCTTTTAATTTTGCAGATAAAGCAAGACGCAACCCAAGAGCACGAATCTTTTTAGGAAGATCATGCGCATGGCTACGAACCACTGGTCCATGAGCCTTACCCCCACCTCTAAACTGCGGTGCACGTGCAGATGAATGTCGAGCACGTCCTGTTCCTTTCTGTTTAAACATTTTCGCCCCTGTTCGCGACACATCAGAACGACCTTGAGATTGATGACTTCCCTGCTGACGACGTGCAAGCTGCCAACGAACAACACGTTGCAAAATATCCTCACGCGGAACAAGATCAAAAATAGCTTCAGAAACCTTTAATTTACCAGCTTCATTACCATCAAGAGTTTTAATTACAAGATCCATTATTAGGCTCCCTCAACTTCAGAGGTTTCCGTCACCGGAGTAACCATTTCCGCTTTCTCCTTCACAAGACGGCGAATACCGGCAGGCTTTGGAGCATTATCAGGAAGACGCTTTTTCACAGCATCCCGTATCAAAATCCAAGAACCTTTAGAACCAGAAACAGCACCACGCACCAAAATTAAACCACGCTCACTATCAGTGGAAATAACTTCAATATTCTGTGTTGTTACACGCACTTGCCCCATATGGCCAGCCATTTTTTTGCCTTTAAAAACTTTACCAGGATCTTGGCACTGCCCTGTAGAACCATGAGCACGATGTGTGATCGAATTACCATGGGAAGCACGATGCCCACCAAAGTTATGTCGTTTCATAACACCAGCAAACCCCTTACCAATACTGGTACCAGTCACATCAACTCTTTGCCCTGGAACAAAATGTTCCACTGTAATCTCAGTACCAACATCAAGAAGATTATCAGGACTTACACGAAACTCTGCTATTTTGGCTTTAGGCTCAACAGAAGCCTTAGCAAAATGTCCACGAAGAGCTTGCGAAGTATTTTTAACCTTAGCAAAGCCTACACCTAATTGAACAGCAGTATAACCATTCTTTTCAACTGTACGCTGAGCAACGACTTGACAATTCTCCAAACGAAGTACCGTCACCGGCACATGCTCACCAGCATCATTATAAATACGGGTCATGCCCAGCTTCTGTGCTATTACACCTGAACGCATCGGGTCTGTTCCTTCCGTCCTCAAACCTCAGAGCTTAATTTCTACATCCACACCAGCAGAAAGATCGAGCTTCATAAGCGCATCCACTGTTTGCGGCGTTGGATCAACAATGTCAAGAAGACGCTTATGTGTTCGCATCTCAAACTGCTCACGACTCTTCTTATCGATATGCGGTCCACGATTGACCGTAAACTTCTCAATCCGCGTTGGAAGCGGAATGGGACCACGGACATTTGCACCGGTACGTTTAGCAGTCGATACAATCTCACGCGTCGACGTATCAAGAATTCTATGATCAAACGCTTTCAAGCGAATGCGAATATTTTGACTGTTCATGCTCTTTATTTCCCTGTTATATAAAGTGCCTTCAATAATCAAAGCACTCAACAAGCATTATTTATTCAATGATCTTAGAGACGATACCGGCACCAACAGTACGACCACCTTCACGAATAGCAAAAC